>JABDJU010000308.1 GCA_013003325.1 Acidimicrobiales bacterium | reverse complement strand
CATCTCGCCTGTCTGCATCACGATGTCTACAGCGAGAGAAAGGAGCCAATTATGCCTCGCTATCTGGTTGAACGAACCTTCCCTGACGGACTTGAGGTCCCCATCGACAACAACGGTGCCCAAGCGGTGAGAGGAATTGTCGACAACAATTCTTCCGAAGACGTCACCTGGATCACGTCGTATGTGACCGACGACCACGGGAAGACCTTCTGCGTATATGACGGACCGAATCCGGAGTCGATTCGTCGTGCGGCCGAAAAGTCGAGCGTGCCCGTCGACGCCATTTCCGAAGTGCGGGTGCTCGACCCGTATTTCTACATGGGGGCAACCACTTAGGGAGCCCACGCCGATTGTTCTGGGGGCTTGGGGATCGCCTCGTGGCGCGGAGAAGAAGCTTGAGAGCGCCTTGGTTTGTGCCGATGTAACCGGTGCGGCCCGCTGGTTGGCCACACCGGAGCACACTCAATGTCACCCAGAACAATCGCGATCATCGGCGGAGCCGGTCGGACCCTCATCACCTTGGGTGTGCTGACCTTGGCCTTCGCCGGATTCCAGTTGTGGGGCACCGGCATCACCGAGGATCGGGCCCAGGCGTCGCTCGAAAACGATTTCGCTGCCCGTCGAGCGGCCTTTACCGACTTTGCCGCTGCTCAGGGGGTAGACCCCGGGGCGGTGGGGCAGCACACCGAAACCCCTTCCGCAACCGAACCCACCGACGGGCCCGACCCGTCCGCCACAGAGCCCGAGCCGGCCGACGACGTGGACAGCGTGCAGGATGCCACCCCAGTGCAGGTGCCGGACGAGCCGCCAACCCCGGCCGAGCCTGTCCCCGAGGAACTGTTGCCGTCCGTCGGTGAAGCGCTGGGCGTGATCCGCATCCCAGCGATCGGCGTGGACAAGGTCGTAATAGCCGGCACTCGGCGTTCCGATCTCAGGAAGGGCCCGGGGCACTACCTCAAGACCCCCCTACCGGGTCAGGCCGGCAACGCCGCCATCGCCGGACACCGCACCACCTATGGCGCTCCCTTCGGCGACCTCGATCTGCTCGAACCGGGTGACCGGATCGTGGTCGAGACCTTCCAAGGTCTCTTCAATTATGAAGTACTGCCCCAGACCACCGACGAGGGCACGGCCGGGCACTCGATCATCAGCCCTTACGACGTGTTCGTGCTCGACGATTACGGCGACAACCGGCTGACCCTCACCGCGTGCCACCCCAAGTACTCGGCCCGTCAACGCATCGTGGTTCAGGCCAAGCTCGTCAACCCACCGGCAGCAACGATTCAGCTGGCTGGGCTCGACGACGCACTCGCTGCGGAGCTCGCAGGTCAGCAGCTTGCGTATGAGGCGACCGGAGAGGATCCGGGGTCCGGGGCCGAGGGGTCTGACCCCGGTCGCTCCGAGGAGGCCAGCACGGTTGGGGTTTCGGCCGAAGCACTCGACGAATCCCTGGGATGGCACTTCGAAGAAGCGGTTCCGTTCCTGGTGTGGTCGCTGTTCACCGCTCTTGCCGCCTTGATCACCGCCATCGCCGGTCGCAAGTGGCGGAAATGGCCGAGCTATGCGCTGGCAACGCCGGTGGTGCTGACGCTGCTGTTCCTGAGCTTCACCCACCTCGACCGGATGCTGCCGGCGTTCTGATCACGCGAACCGCTTGGCAGCCCTTGCTCTGGCCTTGGCCGCCTCCGCGTCGCGGTTCTTGGGCGGGGCGGTGGTGACCAGGGAATCAACCAGATCGCGAGTGACGGTCGTGATCGCTACGACCGCGGCGTCGAACACCTCCTGGTTCGCCTTCGACGGCGAACGGGTACCGCTGATCTTGCGCACGTACTGAAGGGCCGCGTCGGCGACCTCGGCATCGGTGGCGGGCGGCTCGTAGTTGTTGAGTGGCCTGATGTTTCGGCACATGGCAATAACGTAGCCCTGTGCACCGTTCGGTATCGCTCGTCATCATGAGCACCACCACGCTTTTTTCGCTCAGCGTGAGCGCCTGCACCTCGGACGAGCCGGAAGCGGCAGCCACCACAACGACCACTCCGACCGAAATCACGACGTCGACCGCCCCAGCCCGAATTCTCGACGTCGGAACCGAACTCGACCTGCAGGCCGGCCAGTGCTGGGGCGAGCTTCCCACGCCGCAACCTCCCACCACTGGCCCTCAGGCACGGACCATTGCCATCGTCGACTGCGCCGCCGCCCACATCGGAAAGGTGTACGGCAACGGGTGTCTCGGAATCGAGAGTGCTGAGACCTCCGCGACGAACAAAGTTGTCGCAATACCCTGTCCCGGGAACCCCGATGATCCATGGCCGACGCGGCGCGACATCGAGCCAGTGGTCGCTGCCGCCTGCCTTCCCCTGTTCGAGGACGGGGTCGGCGAGCGGTACGCAACCTCTGATCTCGAAGCGATCGAATTGGTGCCCACCGAGGAGATGTGGCTGGCCGGCGAGCGCCGCTACGTCTGCACTGCCCAAGATCCACCGCCGGCTGAGTAGACCTACTGGTTTCCTGCCTGGGAATACGCGTTAGCCTCTCATTCCAGTGTTCCTGGTTCTTGCTGCTGCACTCGCCGGAGCCGGGCTGGCGCTCCTCTTGAGAGGGGGCACGCTCGGACTTCCCTCAGATCTACGGGCCCAGCCCGTGCTGGCCTTGGGCCTCGCCGCGATCGTGCTGGCCGAATGGGTCCCCGGGATCCCGGGCAAGCCCGGCATCTACATCGTCGGCACGGCGCTCCTGGCCGGCGGGTTGCTCCAGAACCTCCACTTCTCTGGCGCGTTCGTCACGTCGCTCGGGCTATTGCTCACCGGCTTCGTGGTGCTGATCAACGGCTATTTGCCGCTGCGGGCCGAAGCGGCCGAGGCCACCAACATCGAGGCGACCGGGCTTCGACAGATGGAGGACGAGGAGACCCGGCTCGGGATCCTCGGCGACGTGGTGCCCCTCCCCATCGGGCCATGGGTTGTGTCGTTCGGAGACCTCATCGCTGCTGCCGGTGCGTTCATCCTGGGACGCGAGCTCCTGGCTCAACGAGCCGAAGAAGGACTCGACGCCGACGAGTTTCTCGAAGAGTTTCTCCGAGCTGATCGGTCGGTCGACCTCACTACCCCGCCGGTCATCATCGATCTCACCGACAACACCGCCGAGAGTGTCCCGCCCCCTCCGCTGGAGAACGACCGCTACCTGTAGCGTGAGCACCATGACTGCGGATCGGTCGTGGGGGTTCCGAACACGAGCACTGCATGCCGGCGGCCGCCCCGACCCGACCACAGGGGCGAGGGCGGTCCCGATTTACCAATCGACCTCGTTCGTGTTCGAAGACACCGCCGATGCCGCCGACCTCTTCGCCCTTCAGAAATACGGCACGATCTACACCCGGATCTCGAACCCGACGGTGGCGGCGTTCGAGGAGCGGATGGCCAGCCTCGAGGGGGGTATCGGTGCGGTCGCCACCAGCAGCGGACAGGCGGCTGAGTTCCTGACCCTCACAACCCTGGCCGAACAGGGTGATCACATTGTTGCCGCGTCGGGCATCTACGGCGGATCGCACGCCCTTTTCACCTACACGCTGGCCCGGTTCGGCATCGACACAACATTCGTGGCCAACGACGAACCCGCCGCGTTCGAATCGGCTATCACCGATCGCACCAAGGCGGTGTACACCGAGATCATCGGCAACCCCGCCGGCGTAGTCGCCGACCTCGAAGCGCTGGCCGATGTGGCCCACCGGCACAACGTGCCTTTAGTGGTCGACTCGACCTTCGCCACGCCCTGGCTGTGCCGACCGATCGAACACGGTGCCGACATCGTGATCCACTCGGCCACCAAGTTCATCGGCGGGCACGGCACCAGCATCGGCGGGGTGATCGTCGAGTCGGGTCTGTTCCCCTGGGACAGCGGCCGATTTCCCCGCCTGACCGAACCGGTGTCCAGCTACAACAACCTGTCGTGGATCGGCAACTTCGGGGAATATGCCTTCTGTACGGCGTTGCGATCTGAACAACAGCGCGATGTGGGAGCCACGTTGTCGCCGTTCAACGCCTTCCTGTTGCTTCAGGGTTTGGAGACGCTGCCTCAGAGAATGGACGGGCACGTGGCCAACGCCCAGGCGGTTGCCGAGTGGCTCGACCGCGATCCGCGGGTTGCGTGGGTGGCCTATGCCGGACTGCCCGACAACCCGTCGCACCAGTTGGCCAAGAAGTACTTGCCGAAGGGCCCGGGAGCGATCTTCACCTTCGGGGTCAAGGCCGATGATGCCGAGAAGGCGCGGGCGGGCGGTCAGCGATTCATCGAGTCGCTGGTGCTGATCAGCCACCTGGCCAACGTCGGGGACGCAAAGACCCTGGTGATCCATCCGGCATCGACCACCCATCAACAGATGAGCAACGAGGCGCTCGAAGAAGCCGGCGTCGGAACCGACATGGTCCGCCTGTCGATCGGCCTCGAGGATCTCGACGACATCATCTACGACCTCGATCAGGCGCTGGCCGCCGCCCAGGACGTGGTGTGATGGCATACGACCCGCCGTCGGCCCGCGATCGAAAGGCGATTCTCGACTCCGCTCGATCCATCGCGATCGTGGGGGCGTCGCCCAACCCCAGTCGCCCCAGCAACTTCGTGATGACATACCTGCAAAGTTCGGTATGCGACTACGACCTGTACCCGGTCAATCCCACCGAGACCGAGATCAACGGTGTTCGCTGCTATCCCACCCTCGATGCGCTGCCGACCGCACCGGACATCGTCGATGTGTTCCGAACCGCCGAGGCCTGCCCGGGGGTCGCCCAGGAGGCGGTGGCCAAGGGGGCGGGCACGCTGTGGCTGCAACTCGGTGTCTGGAGCGACCAAGCGGCCGAGATCGCCCTGGCCGGGGGTCTTCAGGTCGTCATGGATCGGTGCACCAAGATCGAACACGCCCGCTTCGCCGGCGGCCTTCACTTAGCCGGCTTCGACACCGGCGTCATCGACAGCCGCCGCTAACTCCCCCGCCCGCCGCAGCGGCCCCGGCCCGGGCCTCCAAAAATCGTCGGGCCAACACATCCCCTCGAAAAATCGTCGGGCGAGCACGCCACACGTCTCCGC
>JABDJU010000233.1 GCA_013003325.1 Acidimicrobiales bacterium | reverse complement strand
GATCTCTTGTGTCAGGGGGCCGCCGGTGAGATCACCGAGGGTACCGAAATCCTCACTGGCTGTGCCAGCGCCGCTGAGAGAAGACTGACCCGCTCGTTGGCGGCATGTACTTCGATGGAAAGATCTTCGTCGGGATCCAGTGGAACAGGCTCGATCGTGAGCCCATCGTTCGCCAGCACTCGAACCGAGGCCACACTCGCTCGGTGGCGCCGGTCGAGGCCGATGGCGATGCGTAGGATCCCGGCCAGCACCTTCACCGAGTGCTGATCCTGCTTGCTCAGGGCCATGTAGGCCTCATGGTTCTTCGATGGGTGCGACTTTCGGTGGTAGCGGGCGATCTGGGCGATCAGCTCGATCTCGTTGTCGTTGAACCCGGTGAGCTGCTCAGAATTCCGGATCACGTAGTAGCTGTGTTTGTGGTGGCCGGAGTGGCTCAGAAACAGGCCGACGTTGTGGAGCAACCCCGCCATCTCCAACAGTTCCCGCTCGTATGGTCCGCAGCCGTGAAGGTCGTCGGTGCGGTCAAAAAGCTGCAATGCCAACTTGGTGCAGTGCTGGGCGTGATCGGCGTCGGGATCGAGGGTTCGGGACAACCGCACCACGTTTGTACGGCGCAGGTCGTCGAGGTGATCGGCGGCGGCGCCTGGCATCCTGTCGAGCAGCACGCCCTCCCTGAGGGCGAACGAGCTGAACGTGAACCCGTCGAGACCCGACAGTTCGACGATCTGTTCAGCGAGGATGGCGCCTCCGACGATGATGTCGGCCCGGCGCTCATCGAGACCCGGCAACTTGGCCCGTTTGCCCGGCTTTGTGGCGATGATCAGGGCGACCAGCTCGGCCAGCTGGCTCTTGCTGACCGTTGTGCCGTTCAGGTTGGTGGGAACCGAGCCCGCCGACGCACAGGCCATGGCGGCCAACGTCCCGGCCGTTCCCGACGAGGCGAGCAGGATTTGGGGGCGATGCCCGACGAACTCGATCTCGACACCGGCCAACGTCTGCCGGACGAAGTGCCGGCACCGCTCAACATCATCGGCGTCTTCGACCACGCCGCCCGGGAAGAACCGTTCGGTCAGGCGGATGGCCCCCAACCGGAACGAACGGGCCGCCAGCAGATCCGAGCCGAGCCCGACCACCAGTTCGGTGCTGCCGCCACCGATGTCGAATCCCATCAGTCGCTGATCGAAGACCGGAAGGGCCTTGAGCAGACCGAGGTGGATCAAACGGGCTTCTTCGAATCCACTGATCACCTCGACCTGTATTCCGGCCTCGTTGCGGGCTCGGTCGAGGAATTCGGCCCGGTTCTCGGCTTCCCGCACCGCGCTGGTGGCCACAGCGTGCACGTCGGCCCCCAGACTCTCGGCCACCTCTGTCATGCGGGTGAGGGCGGCGATGCCGCGGTCGATGGCGTCGGGGGCCAGCACTTTCATGTCGCCTGAGCCGGAGCCGAGTCGGACCACCTCTTTCTGGGTGGTGACCACCTCGAACCCGGAGTCCGCGGCCAACCGGGCGACGACGAGGTGGAACGAGTTGGTGCCGATATCTATTGCGGCGATCAGCTCGCTCATGGTCGTTGCAGTTCCAGCGTCAGGGTGGTCCCACCCCAGCCGTAGACCTGGTCGCGCCCTTCGATCTCCACGGTGTCGACGTTATCGGGGATCTCGATGCCGGACTGGGAACGGGTGAAGGGCTGCTCGTTGGCGTGGTCGTGGGTGAGGAACCGTTCGCCGTACACGGTGCCGTCGGGTCCCTTCACCCGCCACGAGTCGGCGTAGCGGTCCGGTGTGTCGTACGGGGATGACAACGTGACGGCGAAGGTCCACGTACCGCCAGCATCCTGGGTTGCCTCGGCGGCCACGACATCGGGGAACCGCTGTTCAGCAGTCGGTTCGGTGGTTGAGGCCGTCTCGATCGGTGGTGATTGCGAGACTTCTGATTGTGGGGCGGTCGACCCGCACGACACCAGTACCAGTACGGCTGCGAAGGCCAATCTCATTGACCCAGTGAAGCCTCCGGGTCAATCGGGGCCAACTCGATCAAGGACCAATGGTCGTCGGCCTCGACCGCAACCAGGGTAGGCATCGACCGGTGGTCGACCGACGCAGTGGCGCCGAATGCGCCCGGCTCGCCGACCCAGGACGGAACGGGCTCATCGGCCACCACCGAGCGAGCCAACAGGTACGAGGTGTGGTCGCTGGCCCGCAGACTGAGCAGCAGATCCCGGCTGATGTCGACCGAGACCAAACCAGGATCTGCGTCGAATCCTGCTCGCAGGGCATGGAACACCGACACGCCGTCGGCGATGCGCTTGGAGATGAGCTCGCTACCGATGTCGATCACGTCGACCTGTTCGTCCAGTCGCCAAGGCGGTGCCGGGGCCGTGGTGCCGGTCGGCTGCTCGGCGAAGAGCTGCTCCAGGGAGAACCCGAAGGCGGCAAAGCACAGCGCAACGTCGTGATCGACCAGCGGCAGGAGGCGACGGTCCCGGCCCCGGTGGCCAAACAGGTGGCTCCAGCGCTGGTCGAGCAGTCGGTTGGTGCTCCTCAGCGAGCGGAGGTCGACCGGGCTGTCGAAGCGGATGAGTGGCCGGTGCCCGATGCGGAGCCCACCCCCTGGTAGCGCCGAGAGCCCGACGACCTCCACCGCTCCGAACACCTCGACCCGTCGGCCGGTGCGGGCGATGATGATGCGATCGCCAGGGATTGGCATCGAGCCGGTGGGAAAGAGGTTCGGCTCGATCCGGTGGCCGACGTCGGCCAATGACAGGAGCCCGCCGAAGCCGTGGGCGGTGGCCAGCGGGGTGTCGAGCCAGCTCGTGGGCACGCCATCGACATCGGCGAGCAGGTGATCGGGATCTGACGACGGCGTGAGCTTGGCCAACCAGAGGGCCGACGGGAGGCTGATGGCGATCGATTCGGTCATGGTTTCAGCATGACGAGGGGGTGTGACAGTGATAGAAAACGAGGCATGCGCAACGCCATCACCAGCCCAAACGCGTCCTCGGTGGGACCCTACAGCCATGCGATCGACGCCGGAGGCACCGTGTTCCTCAGCGGTCAGGTGCCCCTCGACGCGGCCACCGGCGGGCTGATCGAGGGAGACATCGCGGCCCGTACCCAGAAATGTTTCGACAACGTGCTCGACGTGCTGAGCGCCGCCGGTCTGACCTCGGACAACGTGGTCAAGGTGACTGTGTTCCTCACCGACATGGGCGACTACGCCGCCATGAATGAGGTCTACGCCCAACAGTTCAGCGCCCCCTATCCGGCGCGCAGCGCGGTTGCCGTCGCCCAACTCCCGCTCGGATCGAACATCGAGATCGAGATGGTCGCCCAGCGCTGAGCGCTGGTCAGTCGAGTTTCCAGATGTCGAACCGAGGTCCGGTGCGGGGAAGCTCGAGCTCCGCGCCGCGAATCTCGGCGTCGCCGTAGAGCGGGACCAGCCGGTCCGAACCGAGCAGCTCGGAATCGATCGAGACGGCGTCGCCGGACGCCCGGGCCGCTCGCACCAGCACCCGCTCCCGTCGCGACTCCCGCAACCACACGAGCTGGTCGGCGTCCACGTGAACCCATCGGAAGCCGCCCCGCTGTAGGGCTTCGCTGCCGTTGCGAACACCGATCAGGCGGCGGTAGGTGTCGAGGAAGCTCCGGTCCCAATTCCCGTCCCAGGGCATCGGGGCCCGGCTTTGCTCGTTGTCCTCACCGAGCAGGCCGATCTCGTCGCCGTAGAAGAAACAGGGAGCGCCCGGCAGGGTCAAGGTCATGCCGAACCCGATCTTGGCGGCGTCGTCGGACACGCAGATGCTCCGCCACCGGGGCGTGTCGTGGCTGCTCAACAGCGCCATCGACCCCATCGTCACGGTCCAGCTCATTGCGGCCCGCACCACGTCGAACGATCGGGCCATGCCGAACCCGTCGCGCTGATCCTGGCCGGGACCGGGCGACATGTCGAGCAGCACACCCTCGGTACCCAGCCATGAGGTGACCGGCCGGGAGACGCCGGCGTAGTTCATCACTCCCATCCAGCCGTCGCCGGGCGTGTCGGCGGCGGCGTCGAAGAAGTGCTCACCCACCAACCAGCGGTCGCCGGCCAGCCCGGGCAAGCGCTCGAACGTGCGCCGCGTGATTCGGGCCACCTCGTGGTTCATGTCGAGGTCGCGGAGGCGCCCGGTCATGTTGGCCACGTCGATCCGCCAGCCGTCGAGATTGAACGGAGGAGTTATGTAGCGGGCCACCACCGACTCCGGGCCGTCGTAGAGCCGCCGCGCCATCTCTGAGTTTCGATGATCGAGCTTGGGCAGGCTGGAGACGCCGAGCCACGATTCGTAAGTGTCGGGATGATCGATGAAGTGGTAGAAGCCCGCCTCTTCTGATCGGGGGTCGGCCTGGGCCGCCTCGAACCACTCGTGGCCGTCGCCGGTGTGATTGAGGGTCAGGTCGGTCATCAGCTTGAGGCCGGCGTCGTCGCAGGCTTCGCGCAGCCGGAGCAACGCCTCGTCGCCGCCCAGGATCGGATCGACCTCATCGAAGGTGCTGGCGTCGTAGCGATGGTTCGACCGGCCCGGGAAGACGGGGGTGAGATAGACGCCACCGACCCCGAGGTCCACGATGTGATCCAGCCGTTCGCGGATGCCGTCGAGGTCACCGCCGTACAGCTGGGTCATCGATGCCGGATACTTCGGCTCGACCGGGTCGTCCCACTCGGCCCACTGAATCCAGGGCTCATCGATCCGGTGGCGACCGCTGGTGGCGAAGCGGTCGGGAAAGATCTGGTACCACACCCGTTCGGCCACCCAGTCCGGGGCGCGGCACCCCGGCACGATCTTGAAGTCGAAGTGGTCGTCGGGATCCCAGTTCAACAGACCTTCACCGTTGAGCCAGCGACCGCCGTCATCGCCCCGCAGGTGAAACCGGTAGTGCTGTATTGGTTGGTCGCAGGTGAGATGAAATATGGCCTCGGCACCATCGATGGTGACCGGCTTCTCGAAATGGTTCTCACCGTCGATGATCGTGCGAAGATGCACCTCGCTCGTTCGCCACGAGCCCGGCAGCAGCAGGCGCAGCTCTACGGTTTCGCCGTGGTCCGGGTACGGGTTGGAGACGTACCGCTCCGAACCGTCGTGATGGGGCAAACCGAGGTAGTTGGTCATCGCGTCATCCGCCATCAGTCCTGGGCCAGGTCGTCGGTGTAGGTCTGCTTGAGCTGGTTGCGCATTTCGGAGGCGTCGACGTTCTTGAACTGGCAGGCGTAGATGTCGGCCAGGTCGGGAGCTTCGGCCAGCGCCTCCCACGATTCGGGAGCCCACAGTCCGGCTCGGCGCAGCGCTTTGGCGCAGTGACCGAACACCTCATCAGCTCGGATCACCAGGGCCAGCTTGGGGGTCCGCAGTTCTGTGGTGAACGAGCCCAGCAGCTCGGGATCGGTCGACAGATGGGCGGCGCCGTTGATGCGCACCGTTTCCTCCTTGCCTGGGATCATCATCAAGAGCCCGGCGTACGGGTTCTCCAGGATGTTCTGGAAGCTGTCGAGCCGGTTGTTGCCGCCGAGGTCGGGGATGGCCAGGTGCGCCTCATCGACGACGTGGATGAAACCGGGAGGGCCACCGCGCGGTGATGCGTCGACCCCACCGTCGGCGCCGGCTGTACACAGGATAGCGAACGGGCAGAAGTTGATGAAGCGAGCCACTTCGGGCGTGATCGCGTTCGTGACTTTGCCCGCGGCCCGTTTGGACGGCTGGCGGTACAGCGCCCGCAGCTGCTCTTGGGTTGAAATCCGATGGTTTCTCACTCGACCACATCCCAGCGGAGCGAACGACGCTCAATATCGACCGACCGCAGCCGCACCCGGAGCGTCTCGCCGAGGACTCGGCCGTCCATGGGGATCGACGATTCAATCGCCGGATCGAGGATCTGGATGTCGGCGACATCACGTTTGGCGTTCAATGACACCACGGCGGCATCGAAGTCTTGGCCCACCTGCGCCTGCAAGACCACGGTCTCGGCGTAGTTCACCAAGGCTCGCTCGAACGCCGACTCGCGGCTTCGAGCTCTCCCCATCAAGCTCGGCAATTCGGCAAGATCCTCAACCGCCTCCTCGGAAGGGCGACGACCGGCGAACAGATCGAGCAGGACGTCGTTGCCGAACCGATCGACCAGTCGCCGCAACGGCGCGGTCACGTGGGCATAGTGCGAGGCGATCGCTCCATGTTCGGACAGGTGGGGGAGTTCACCGTCGAACCACACATAGCCGGCCCCGCGAAACGACCGGGCCGCCTGCAGTAGGAAGGCGCTGCGGCGAGGGCCGTTGGGTTCGACCGTGCGAATCATCTCGGGATAGCTGACATCGGGTTCCCACTCGATCCCGAGTGCATCGGCTTCGCGCCGCAGCCGCCTGAGATCCTGCTTTCGAGGAGAGGGTAACGTTCGTAGAACGCCGACCTTGTGCTCCACCATCTTGGTGCCGGCCACGATGCCGGTCAGCAGCGAGATCTGTGCGTTCCACCCTTCGACGGGGATCGAACGGTCGTAGCGCAGCCGGTAGGTGCCGTTGGCCTCCTCGACCTCCTGGCTCGGGAGGTTCAGGCTGATGCCGCCGCGACGAACCTCCTGCCGCTGGCGGAGCTGACCGATGTCGCGCAGGATGGCCAGTTCGTCGTCGGCCTCGATCCGGCGCTGGGCCTCTTCGTAGTCGATCGCCTCGTGCACCCGCACCAATGCCCGTTCGAGCGATGCGTCCACCGGAAGGCCCTGATGATCGAGGTCGATGGTCCACAGAAGGCTCGGCTTGTCCGTCCCGGGCAGCAAGCTGGCGCGGTCTTCGGAGAGCACCGCCGGGTGAAGCGGGGTACGTCGGTCGGGGGAATAGTAGGTGGTGCCCCGCTGTCGGGCTTCGACGTCGATGGGATCGTCGCGGGTGATGAACGCGCCGACGTCGGCGATGGCGTAGAACACCCGGTAGCCGTCTTCGGTTCGCTCGGCATGGAACGCCTGGTCGAGGTCGCGAGCCCCTGGCGGATCGATCGCCACGAACCGAAGATGCCGCCGGTCGGCTCGGTCGGACTCGAAGCGGTCGGTGGCGGCGTCGGCGGCCTCGAGCACTTCGGGTGGGAACTGCCTCGGGATGTCGAGCTCGTCGCGGATGGCTTGGAAACCCGCTTCGAACGTGCGCGGCGCGATTATCTTGCGCGGTCTCATCGATCCCTACCCGGCGCTATAGCTCGACACCGACTTCCACACCCGTCTGAACGCGGGAAGGTCGGCGGGCTCGATGTGGTCCATCAGATGGTCGCGCACGTCTCCAACGTGGGTGCGGGCAGCGTCGGCCAACAGATCAGCACCCCTCTGGGTCAGTTCGGCATAGAGCCCGCGACGGTCATCGGACACCTGAGTTCGAACCACCAAACCCTGCTCTACGAGCCGGTCGACCCGGTAGGTCAGCCGGCTGCGAGACACCAACACGTGATCGGCCAATTCGGACATCCGTAGATGCTTGTAGGGCGCTTCGGACAGGAACACCAGGATCTCGTAGTCAGTCAGCGGGATGCCGTGGTGCTCCTGAAGGCTGTGGTCGAGGTATTCCAAGAGCCGGTTGGCCCCGTCGAGGAAGTGACGCCACGCTTCCTGTTCTTCCTCGTTGAGCCATCGGGTCATCCGTGCCCAACCTAGCCGGTCAGCGCCGCTGACATCGTGGACACCAAACCGTCGTGCGGGCGTCGATGACCTCGCTGGTAAGCGGAGTGTCGCACCGCCGACACGGCAAGCCCGTTCGACCGTAGGCCTGGAGAAGATGTTGGTTCTGGCCTCGACCTCCCTCGAGGTTGCGGTAGTCGCGGAGTGTTGTTCCACCGTTCTCGATTCCCTGTTCCAGGGCATTTCGAACCTCGTCGAGAAGGCGGCCGGCCCGTTCGAGGCCGAGCCTGCTGACCTTGGGGTTGATCTGTGCCGCCCACAATGCCTCATCTGCATATATGTTGCCGACGCCGGCAACCGGTCGCTGGGAGAGCAGCTGGGTCTTTACCGCCCGTTTGCTGCGAGCGATCGATGCGTGGAACCGGGCCGCGGTCAGCGCGGGATCCCACGGTTCAGGGCCTGCATTGGCCAGGGTGGGGATGGTGCGATAATCGCCGGTCGGAACGATCCTGATCCGTCCGAACCGCCGCACATCGTGGAACAACAGAACGTGGTCGTCGAGCTGCCACCAGGCTCGCAGGTAGGGATCGCCGGCACCGTCGGGATCGAGCCGGTCTGCGAACGAGAGCTTGCCCGTCATGCCGAGATGGATCACGAGCTCCCGGTCATCGGAGAGCGGGAGGAGCAGGAATTTGCCCCGACGGCCAGCGCCGGTGATCGTGGCGCCGATGGCGTCGACGGCGGGGGTGAATTTGGCCGACCAATGCGAACCGGCCTCACCGATGGCCTGACCTACGACCTGGGGCTCCAGCTCCCGCCGGACGGTCTCGACCTCGGGCAGTTCGGGCATCTACCCGCCCAGGACCGCCTGCGCCGCCAGTCGGCCGCTGTCCATGGCGCCGTTGATGCTGGCATCGCGCCGGTGGTCGCCGCATACCACGATTCCGCTTTCCAGCGTCACCGCCGGGCGGTGGTCGTAACCAGGCAACTGGATGGGCTGAGCCTGGGGGATGCGGTCGACGCGCAGCGTCTCCCACACCTCGGTCTGTGACCCCAGCAGCTCGCGCAGTTGGGCCCGCATTTCGTCCTCGGTTCCCTGGGCGACCGAGGGGGCCGAGGCAACGACGGTGTGTGAGCCGTCGGGTGCGTAGGCCGAGGACACCGCACTCATCGTGACAATCGAGTTGAGCGGTCGGGCGCCGGTGCCGTTCAGCACGATCACCGGATCGGTCTCGGGTGGAGTCGGCGCCGCGAACCAGATGCTGGTGACCCCCCGCCAGCCGGGGTCGGGGACGTCGGTGAGACGGGCCGCCTCGGTGGCGCCGGTAGCGACGATCACCGCATCGGCGTCGACGGTCTCCCCGTCGGCCAGCGTGACCGATTTGGCCGAGGTGGCGGTGACCCGCTGGTTGAGATGCACGGTTCCCTCGCGCAGTCTCGACGCCAGCTGTTGTCCGATCTGACCCATCCCGAGGCGGGGGACCGCCGCATCGCCCTGAGCCAGCATGCGGAACACGAAGTCGACGACGCGGCTGGAGCCGCCCAGGTCGGCGTCGAGCGTGATGCCTGCGAACAGCGGCCGCAGAAAGCGTTCGATGATCTCGGAGCTGAACCCGAGCTCCCGGAATCGGGTGAGGGCGGTGACATCCTCCCGATCCCAGAGTTCATCGAGCGAGCCACGGGTGACCTCGAGCCGATACCGGAGAATCCTGGCCTTGTCGAACAGGGAGCCGACGTTCGCCCGCACCGTGGGAAGGAGCTGCTCAGGACGGCGGAACGGGTCGCCGATGACCGCGGTCTGTCCCCCGCCGAGCAGGATCTTGGCCCCCGGGTCGAACCGCTGTAGGTCGAGCCCATCGAAGTCGAGCAGGTCCTGGGCCGCGGGGTAGGCGGTGAGCAGGATCTGAAACCCGCGGTCGCACAGGTGCCCCTTTACCGTGTCGGTGCGCACCCTGCCGCCTACGTCGTCGGACGCTTCCAACACGGCGACGTGGTGGCCGTGCTCGGTGAGCTCGGTGGCTGCGGTCAGGCCGGCCAGGCCGGCGCCTACTACTGCGATGTCCACGGTGTTGGTGTAGCACGATTAGAGGGCACTTCCTTGCGTCGCTACCCTCTCGGCCATGGCTATGCCCTCCGTCACAGATCTTGTTGCGCTCTTCACCCAGCAGTGGGACGCCCTGACTGCGCCGGGTGCCAAATACGCCATGTCCGAAACCGAGGTCGGCGGCGTTCCGATGAGAGTGTTCGAGGCGGCACCGGGCAACATGCGCGATATCTGGGCGTTCACCGCCGGTTATGGCGACGCCCGGTACCTCGTGTTCGAAGACGAACAGCTGTCCTTCAGCGAGGCCCATGCCGCCGTGCGGTCCCTGGCCGCCGCCCTGGTGAAAGCCGGGGTTCAGCCCGGTGATCGCGTGGCGGTAGCCATGCGCAACTACCCGGAGTGGGTGTTGAGCTACTGGGCGACCATCAGCACCGGTGCCGCCGTCGTCGGAATGAACGCGTGGTGGACCACCAAGGAGATGGAATACGCCCTGTCCGACTCCGAGCCCAAAGTTCTCATCTGCGACGACGAGCGGCTCGAGCGAGTACTTCCGATCTTCGACGCCCTGCACGGTGGGTTCGGGCTCGATCTGATCTCGGTGAGGAGCGACCGCGACCTCCCCGCCGGAAGCCGCCGGTGGGACGACGTCGTGTCGATAGACGACGCTCCCGAGGCGTTGCCGGCCGTGGCCATCGACCCCGACGATGACATGTGCATCTTCTACACCTCGGGCACCACCGGCTCACCCAAGGGTGCCCAGCTCACCCATCGCGGTTCGGTCCACAACTTGCTTCACATCGCGTTCATGCAGGACATCCCCAAAGAGATGGCGGCTGCCCAGGGCATCGATGTAGCCGCCCTCGAGGCGGCCGCGCCCCAGCCCTGCGTGATGGCGCCGACGCCCCTTTTCCATGTCACCGCCAACAATTGTCTGCTCCACCCGGCCACCGCCATCGGTGGTGCGGTGGTGCTCACCCACCGCTGGGATCCATCGAGGGCCCTGGAGCTGATCGAACGGGAGAAGGTCACCAGCTTCAGCGGCGTTCCCACCATGAGCCGTGAGCTGGTGAACCATCCGGAATGGTCGAGCCGGGACACGTCATCGCTCCAAGCCATGGGCGGCGGCGGTGCCGCCTTCCAGCCTGATCTCGTGGCAAAGATCGGCGACGCCCTCGAAGCCGGCGTGCCCTCCACCGGGTACGGGCTCACCGAAACCCACGGCATCGTGACGGCCAACAACAGTTCGATGTACCTGGCCAAGCCGGCGTCGTGTGGGCCGATCGTTCCCACCTGTGATGCGCAGGTGCGTGATGAGATGGGCAACGAGCTGCCGACCGGCGAGGCGGGGGTGCTGTGGGTGAAGGGGCCGGTGATCATCAAGGGCTATCTCAACCAGCCCGAAGCCACCGCCGAGGCGATTCAGGACGGATGGTTCAACACCGGCGACATCGCCTACATCGACGACGACGGGTTCGTGTTCATCGTCGACCGGGCCAAGGACATGGTGCTGCGGGGTGGAGAGAACATCTATTGCTCCGAGGTCGAGTCGGCGATCTACGAACATCCAGCCGTCGCCGAGGCCGCCGTGTTCGGCGTACCCGATGACCGGCTGGGCGAAGAGGTCGGGATGGCCGTCGTGTGCCAGGCCGGCGCCTCCATGACCGAAGAGGAGGCGAGGGCGTTCCTGGGCGATCGGATCGCCGGCTACAAGATCCCCCGCTACTTCTGGTTCCTCGACGAGGCACTGCCCCGCAACGCAAACGGCAAGTTCGTGAAACGCACGCTGAAGGAACAGCTGGTCGCCTCGCTGAGTTAACTAGAGGGTGCACGAATCGCGGCGAGCCACCATCGAGAGGCGGATCAAAACCGTCCCGGCGATGCTGGTCATCACGGCGGCGGCTCTGTTCGGTGCACCGGTATTCTTGGCGGTCGCTGTCACCTTCGATGTCGTCAGAACCCGCTTACGTCTCCCGACGTTGCGGACCTACCTGTTCGTGCTTCAGTATCTGATCAACGACTCGGTCGAGATCCTATTCGGGCCCCTCTACCCGCTCGTTCCTTCCCTGGCCGAACGAACCGCGTGGTGGTCGGTCGATCTGCTCCGCCGACGAGCCGAGCAGCTGCTCGGTATCGAGGTCGATCTCGATGATGAGTCGTTGGCGACATTGTCGCCCGAACACGCGCCGCTGATCGTTGTCGCCCGCCATGTCTCGGTGCTCGACGCGTCGCTGCCGGGCGTGGTCTGCCGACGATTCGGCCTCAGAGCCCGCGGCGTGATGATGTTGGAGCTTCTGAACGATCCGGGCTTCGACATCGTGTACGGGCGGCTGGGATCGGTGTTCATCCCCCGAAATGATCCCGAGGTGGCACTTGGCCGGGTTCGGGCGATGACGTCGGGAGCGGGCCCGGGCGATGCGTTTGTCATCTTCCCCGAGGGTCGACTGTTCAGCCGAGGCGCCCTCGAGTCGTCGATGAGGCGACTTGGCCGATCGTCTCCTGAGCGGGCTGAACGGCTCGGCGGTCTTCGATCGACACTGCCCCCTCGCCCGGGAGGGATGCTGGCCCTTCTCGAATCCCTGCCCGACGCCGACGTGGTCGTGCTCGAGCACCGAGGGTTGGAGCGGTATCGGAGGCTGCTCGACATCGCCGCCGACGCGCCGGTCGGGCTCCGGGTTGCGGTGACAGCGGAACGAATCCCGCGAGCCACGATTCCCGATGGCGATGCGGCGGTTCGCTGGCTCGACGAGCTGTGGCTCCAACTCGATCGCGAAGCGAGCCGGGTCGCTCACTCCTAGCATGGCGGTGTGAGGCGCACGGTCGAGATCCCCGAGCGGATCGATCTCAACTACACGATCAAGGGCGCCAAGAACCCGGTGATGATCGGCCCCAACGCAAACCTATGGACGACCCGCACGCCGATCGGTACCGCCACGATGTACATGAAGCGGACCGGCAGTTCCGTGGAGGGCACCGCCTGGGGCGACGGCGCCGAGTGGATGCTCGACCAGATGCCGGGCGTGCTCGGATTGCGCGACTGTGTCGACGGCTTCGAACCCGAAGGCAAGGTGGCCCAGGCTTGGGTACGGCGTCCGTTCCGGCTGAGTCGTACCGATCGCCCGTGGGATGCTCTCTTCGGCGCCATCCTGGGTCAGAAGGTGCAGGTCACCAAGGCGGTGCAGTCACGACGAGCGATCGCCCGTCGGTTCGGCGATCCCGCCCCCGGCCCCGAGATACCGGGGCGGATTCGAGGCAACGTTCTCCCCGCCCCCGAGACGATCGCCGGGCTCGGCTACAGCGACCTCCACCCCTGCGGCGTCGAACGAAAACGGGCCGACATCCTGATCCGCACCGCCCGCGAGATGCGACGGCTCGACCCGTTGTGGTCCAAGGAACCGCCGGTCATCCGGGCCCGGCTCGAACGCATCCGCGGAATCGGACCGTGGACCACCAACATGGTGACCGCAGTGGCCTTCGGCGATCCCGATGCGGTGCCGGTGGGCGACTACCACATTCCCAACACCGTGGCCTGGTGGCTGGCTGGCGAGCCCAGAGCTACAGACGAGCGCATGCTCGAACTGATCGAGCCGTACCGAGGGCATCGCTGGCGGGTGCTGCGCATGGCCAAGAGCAGCGGCTCGGCCCCCAAGTACGGGGCCCGCTTGAGCCTCACCTCCGACGGCTTGAGCCGAGGCCGGTAGTCAGTTCCAGAGGCCGGCCAGCAGCGTATCGACGTGGTCGGCGACGCTGGAGGTGTCGCCACCGTCGCTGGGCACCCGCACATCGATCTGATCAACGGAGCCGTCGCCGATCCGTTCGAAGTGTTCGATGGCCGGCTCGAGGAAGCGCGACATCTGGGCGTAGACGTGCCGATCGTCGGACCCGAACCGGTTCACGTGATAGCGCAGCGGGAACGAGATGCTGAGTTCCTGCTTGGCTCTTGTCATCGCCACATAGAGAAGGCGGAGCTCCTCGGCCATGCCGTCCTTGTCGCCGATCGCCATATCGGAAGGGATGTTCCCGTCGGCGGCGTGGAGCAGATAGACGTGCCGCCACTCGAGCCCCTTGGCCGAGTGGATGGTGGAGAGGGTGAGCCAATCGTCGTCGAGGTGGGGCGGACCGGCCCAATCGCCGGTGACCCCCGGCGGGTCGAGGGTGAGTTCCACCAGCATGCGGCTACGGGATCGGTACTGCTCGGCGGTGTTGGCCAGGCTGTCGAGATCGGCCAACCGGGCCGCCGGATTGTCGTACTTGTTGGCTAGCAGGAGCTCGCAGAACGGCCGCAGCCGATTGATCTGGGCGGCCGGCGCCAGGCTGTCGTCGGCGCAGTCACCGAAAGCGGCCCGCAGCTCGGCCACTTGGTCGCGGGCGGCGGCCGGAACGGTGCCCGCTCCTTCGAGGAAGCGGCGCAGCGACTCGGTCTCGGGTTCTGCGATGCCGAGTTCGAGCACCAAGCGACGTTCGGTGGCCGGCCCGACCCCTTCGAGGCCGGACAGGACGCGGTGCCACGCCAATTGGTCGGCGGGGTTGTCGAGTACCCGCAGCAGCGCCAACAGGTCTTTTACATGGGCGGCCTCGAGGTGTTTGAGTCCTCCGTACTTCACAAAGGGAATATCGCGCCGGCTGAGTTCCAATTCGAGGGCGTTGCTGTGATGCCCGGCCCTGAACAGCACCGCCTGGTCGCGCAGGTCGACGCCCCTCTCCCGGCTATCCAGGATCTGATCCGCAACCCACGCACTCTGAGCGGTCTCGTCGTGGCAGGTGAGAAGCTGAGGGGTGGGTCCCGAGGCGGTGGTGCTCCACAGCTCCTTGGCGAAGTGGGGGGTGACGCCGCCGATCGGTTGGCTCAGCACCGCGTTGGCGGCACGCAATATTGGCATCGTCGAGCGGTAGTTCTGCTCCAGCGTGATCGTGGCCGCACCGTGAAACCGCTCGGCGAAGTTCCACATGTTGGCCACCGTGGCCGAGCGGAACCCGTAGATGGCCTGGGCGTCGTCGCCGACCGCGCACAGCTCGGTGTCGGGTCCCTTCATTCCCGCCACGATGTCGGCCTGGATCGGATTGGTGTCTTGGTATTCGTCGATCAGGATGTGGTCGAACAGATCGCTGAGTACCGGCCCGAGGGTGCTGGCCGTGAGTCCGCGCCAGAAGAGCAGCAGGTCGTCGTAGTCGAGCACGGCGTTGGCCCGTTTGTGATTGGTGTAGGAGCCGAAGATGGTCTTCAGGTCGTCACCGTGGTCGGCGCACCAGGGAAAGTCGTTCTCGAGAACATCGTCGAGCTTGGCTTGGCTGCTGACCATGTGGCTGTAGATGCTGGCGATGGTGTTGGGCCGGGGAAAGCGCTTGGACCGTTCGCCGAACCCCTCTTCGGTTCTGACCAGTGCGAACAGGTCGGTGGCGTCGGAGGCATCCAGCACGGTGAAGTTGGGCGGCAGACCGGCCGAGGCCCCAAATTGGCGTAGCAGCCGGTTGGCGACGCTGTGGAACGTTCCGCCCCACACCTGCCCAGCCGCCCGGTTGGCGCTGGCCGCCCGTACCCGTTGCAGCATCTCCGACGCCGATCGACGGGTGAAGGTGAGCAGCAGCACCCGATTGGGATCGGCGCCGTTCTCGATGAGATGCACCACCCGTGACACGAGCGTCTTGGTCTTTCCCGTACCTGCGCCGGCCACGATCAGGAGCGGGTCGCCCCTGTGCTCGACGGCGGCAGCTTGGGCGGGGTTGAGGTTGTGAGTTGAGGCGAACATGCGTTCGCTACGCTACCACGCCCCGGTGACAGGCCAGCCAACAGGTCAAATTACTGTTGTCAATTATAAACTGCGGTTGTTTACACT
>JABDJU010000169.1 GCA_013003325.1 Acidimicrobiales bacterium | reverse complement strand
TGATGAAGGGCTGTGCCTCGGCGATTCGGTCGAGTGCGGGATGGCTTTCCGCCGCGGCGATCGCTTCATCGGACTGGGCCATGTAGTAGCGCACGCCGACCGTCTGGAGCTGAGCAACACCACGGTCGATGTTGAAGTTCTGATACGGCAGGTCGCGTTGTGCCCGCGACGGTGCAACCGACAGCGTGCTCTGGTTCAGGAAGTGGAAAGGAGTCGACGACGACGATTCGAAGTAGAGGCCCTCCATCGAGCCGATGCAGCCATCGGTCCAGTGCGGGAGCAGCATCAGCGCCATCGGTGTGCCGTAGCGATCGAGTTCTGCGCTGTACTCCCACATCGCACGACCGCAACCGTTGGTTTCGCCGACTTCGGCCATCGCATCGACGACAAGGGCATATTCGGCGTAGCTCGACTTCTGCTCGTAGCCGCTGTAGTTCCACTGCACCCAGCTCGGGATGAAGCTCTTTTCTCCGCCCTCGATACCTAGAAACGTGTAGCTGCCGTCGTCGCTGACGCCTTCGAAACGTTCGGGGAATGCTTGGAGCGTGAAGGTCACACCGAGCAATGACCCAGCGAGCGCGAGCGAGGTGAACCCGTAGGTGACCAGAGGGTCGGGAGCGTTCAGTCGCTCCGACACCGCAGTACCGACGACCCGGGCCAGCAGTGCGATGCCGACCGCTGCCGCGAGGTAGACCGACAGGTAGTAGAAAGGCAGGATGCGGGCATTCCACAGCTTGCCATCGGGCAGGTTGGCGACGCCCAGCGCGCTGGCGACGGCGAGGATCGAGAACAGCATCCCGATCCGGTCTCGGAATGCGAAGGCTAGCAACGCACCGACAACAGCGATCGGGAGCGCGATCTTCATCGGGGTGTTGAGGAGGTCTGGGATGTAGTCGTCGAGTCGCTCCCAGCCCATGTCGTTGAAGAAGTCTCGGCGCATGTAGAACGGGAGCAACCAGATGGAAGAGATCAACGCGCCGACCGGGCCGATGATGGCAAGGAGCTTGATGCGGTCGACGATCTCGGGAGAGACCGCGGCCAGCGCCAGCACGATCACCGGCAACGTAACAAGGGCGGCGATCTGAGGGGCCCGACCGAGGTCCTCGTTCAACCCGACCGGGACCAGAGCGGCCGCGAGGCCGGCGACCAGAATCCACCAGCGGGGGGCTTCGGCGGTGAACACCAGCAGTAGCACACCAGCGAACATCACGAAGAGGAGCGGGATGATGTGGGTCAATGCCACCAGAGCCAGAAGCACAGCTGCACTCGCCCTCCACCGACCGGTGTCCAGGGCGCGAAACAACCACCCGATCGAAAGAAGAGCGAGCGAGAGACTGATGGAGAAGGCGAACTCTCCTGCCAGTGTGGAAGCGATGTTGCCCCCGTAGATGTTGAAATTCGTGTCGAACAGGAACACGGTGACGCCGATCGCCACCAAGGCCGGAATCGGTTCGATCGCCTTTGCCAGCCGAGCCATCGCCCATCCGGCGATTGGCATCGCGATGAGGCCTGCCACAGAAACCAGCTTGAAGGCGATCCCATATGGCACGAACACCGCTGAGACAGCACCGAGGACACCGATCCAGCGAACGCCATTGGCCAAGCCGGAGTTGCGCACCCGTTCGTGGCCGGCCACGAACCAGGCAGCGCCGAGGATGATCAACGCCGCCGGTACCCCGAACAGGGGGTTGAAGCCAGCGTTCAGGCCGATGATCGCCAGCGGGGGACCGATCATGTAGTAGTGGTAGGCGGGAAACCCGGCGTACCAGTCGGGGGTCCATCCGGTCAGACGACCCTGGGTCAGCAGATGATCCCGCATGTAGGCCGGACCCCAGACGTGGGCGCCCATATCTCCGCCCGATGGTGTCGTGTCGGTGAGCACCAGGTCGGGGCGGAGTTGGAACAATACGAACACAGCGCAGCCAAAGGCGACGGCCAGGCTGACCCACGACCCGAAGCGCGACAACAGGGTCCGTAGGGATGTCGGGCGGGTCCGCTCGGGCGGGGTGGGTTCCGGCGCGACGTCTGCGGGCTGTTCTTTGGGAAGGGTCAGCACAACCATCCAAGTCTGGCAGTTTCGATGCCACGAACCGTGTCACTGACGGCCGCTTCCGGGTCAGTTGACCCACCGAAGGCACGATCGTGTTGGGCCGGCTGACTCAATTCGCACCGTTTCGCTCATGAACCGGCCCCGGGTGGCGACCGGAGAGCGCTCAGGCGACTTACGGAGGATTATCTCGAAATGGCACTTCCCACTGCTCAACCTTGCCCGGTCTGCACCTCGGAACTGGTCACTCTGAAGATCAACGTGGACGGACATGACTTGATCATGTGCTCGTGCCAGACCTGCGACACCCGTACCTGGGAGTTGGCAGGCGAAGACATCAACCTCGAAGCCGCCCTGGACCATGTAGGCACCCACGCCGGCCGTCGCCGCCGCGCCGGGGTCTAGACGACACCCGCTCCCTGAGCCAGCTCGAGCTGGCTGACGAGCACGCCGAAGGTGACACCGTTGAACGCCATGTGCAGCGCGATGGCGGGCACGAGGCTGCGCGTCCTGATCCGGCAATAGGCGAGGACGAGGCCGACCACCAGCAACCCCGGGAACTGGATCGCCTGCAGGTGGCTGACAGCAAACCACACCGAACTGATGACGATGGCGGGCCACACCCCGAGCCGGTCCATGATCGCCGGCAACACCGTGCCCCGAAAGAACAGCTCTTCGACGATCGGCGCGATGATTACAATCATCAGGAAGAGCAGACCGATATCGACCGGTGTCGCCGCCGTTTCGATCAGTTCTTCAGCCGCGTCGCCGACCTCCTCCGCATCGATCAGGCTGCTGAGCGGAATGTAGATCAGCGGGATCACGACGAGCTGCACCACCACGCCGACAAAGGCCCAGAGCGCCACCGCTCGAGACGAATACTCGAGGGCGAACGCCTGGACGTAG
This sequence comes from Acidimicrobiales bacterium, assembly GCA_013003325.1. Classification (GTDB taxonomy): domain Bacteria; phylum Actinomycetota; class Acidimicrobiia; order Acidimicrobiales; family SZUA-35; genus JABDIY01. The sequence goes on along the minus strand of JABDJU010000169.1, from coordinate 9,304 downwards.
GAACGTCCGTGCTGGCGGGCCAAAATCAGTGGTCCGATGCCGTAGGCCAACCACAGCATGAGCTGACCGGCGAACAACCAGGGAACAGAACGAGGCAGCTGATCGTTGGTGCTATCGAAGGCCAACAGAATGGTGACCCAGACCGCAGACCCGAAAAACGCAGCTACCCACAGCGCAAGCGCATTCCAGGGTGTCCAGGGAACGCTCGGGTCTCGGAGTCCCTCAGTCTGAGACCGCATGCGCCGACGGTATCTGTGACACACGTCGATCGCCCTTCACCCGACCCTCTTCAATCAAACCTCAACCCCTAAGCTGGAGACATGTCTGACAAAGGCCCGAATCTTCCTCCCCCACAAAACGGCCGCAACCCCCGCCTGCCCGGCGCCAAGGGCGAAGGCGGCATGCCCCGGTGGGCGATCCTGCTGGTCAGCGCTGTTGTCATTACGCTCCTTGTCGTCGCGATCAGCGGCGGCGCCGCCACCACGAGCAACGAGATCTCCTACGACGAATTCCTGAACAAGGTTGATGCCGGCGAGGTCGCCGAGATCAAGTACAACAACGCAACCTTCGAGATCGAAGTGATCACCAACAGCGAACCGCCGGAGACCTTCCGTACGTTCAGCCTGCGCGAAATCCCCGACACCACCCAAGAGAAACTGATCAACAGCGGCATCAAGATCAGCCCCAACACCAACACCGGGAACGTGTTCACCAACACCATCCTTCCGCTGTTTCTGCCGTTGGGCCTCATCATCCTGTTCTTCTGGTGGCTGAGCCGGCGTCAGCAGAGCCAGATGGGCGGCATCATGTCCGTGGGTCGGTCCAAGGCCAAGACCTACACCACCGAACGTCCCGGCACCACCTTTGCCGACGTCGCCGGGTACGCCGGCGTGAAGCGTGAAATCACCGAGGTCGTCGACTTCCTGAAGCATCCGGCCAAATTCGGAGAGATCGGGGCTCGCATCCCCAAAGGCGTCCTCCTGGTCGGCCCTCCCGGGACCGGCAAGACGCTGATCGCCCGAGCGGTAGCTGGCGAGGCCGGTGTGCCGTTCATGAGCGTCACCGGCTCCGACTTTATGGAGATGTTCGTCGGTGTGGGCGCCAGCCGGGTGCGAGATCTCTTTGCCGAGGCCCGGAAGATGGGCCGGGCCATCATCTTCATCGACGAGATCGATTCGATCGGCCGAAAGCGCGGCGCCGGCCTGGGTGGTGGACACGACGAACGTGAGCAGACCCTCAATCAGATGCTTGCCGAGATGGACGGTTTCGAAGCGACCGAAGGCATCGTGATGATGGCGGCCACCAACCGACCCGACATCCTTGACCCCGCCCTTCTCCGGCCCGGCCGATTCGACCGCCAGGTTGTCGTGCCTCTGCCGGAGTTGGATGATCGCAAGGAGATCCTGGCGGTCCACACCAAGCACAAGAAGATGGGCCCCGATGTCGACATCGATGTCATCGCCCGAGGAACCCCTGGCATGTCGGGTGCCGACCTAGCGAATCTCGTCAACGAGGCAGCGTTGTTCGCCGTACGTCACGGCCAGGCAACCATCACCTCGACCAGTTTCGACCAGGCCCGCGACCGAGTCCTGATCGGTATCGAGCGGGAGTCGATGGTGCGCAGTCGAGAAGAGCTCGAGCGGACCGCATATCACGAGGCGGGCCACGCCCTGTGCGCTGCCGCCCTGCCCAGCCACGACCCGGTTCACAAGGTCACGATCATCCCCACCGGCATGGCGCTGGGCGTCACGATGACCCTGCCCGAAGGCGACCGTCACAAACTCGAACAGCAGGAGGCCGAAGACCGCATCGTCATGGCGCTCGGTGGCCGCAACGCCGAACGGATCGTGTTCGGCGAAGTCTCCAGTGGAGCCTCCGACGACCTGCGCCAGGCCACCCAGATGGCCCGTCGAATGGTGACCGAGTGGGGTATGAGCGACGCCATCGGCCCGATGAGTCTCGGCGATAACGGTCCGGTGTTCCTCGGCGATGGTGGTATGACCTCCAAGGAATATTCCGAACGCACCTCCGAACTCATCGACACCGAAACCCGGCGCATTCTCATGGAAATGGAAGCGCGCTGTGCCGAGCTGCTCAACACCAAGCGTGGAGCGCTCAATCTGATCGCTCGCAGTCTGCTCGAGCACGAGACGGTGTCGGGAGACGAAGTCGACCGTCTCATCGCTCTGGCTGAGGAAAATCCGTCGGCGGCGTCGATCGAGCCCGAGACCGTCGATGAGGTCGGCGGGAGCACTACCAACGGCGGCGAGGAACTCAGCGGCGCCATGGTGCAGGACGCAACCGAAAACGGCTGACCGTCGCCGGCGCCGGCTTCTACGGTCCCCCCAGGGTCTCCTCGAGCTGGGCTCGACTTAGCGGACCAAAGAACGTCGTGCGCACGACGCCGGTTCTTTCGACCACGACGGTTGTGGGCACACCATCGATTCGGTAACGCTGATGGCGCTGTGGGTCGTCCTCCACATCGACTCGTTCGGCCGGCACGTCGAGCGATTCGATGACGTCCCACACCAGCGGGCAGGTGCGGCAGGTGGTGGAGCCGAACATGACGACAAGCAAGGGTTCATCCGGGTGGGCAAACTCGCTGCGGTCGATCTCAGCGATGGACCGATAGCTGGGTGACGAAGGAGGCTCGGGTCGGCGCCGCTGCAGGATCAGGGCCACCAGAACGGCGACGACCGTGAGAGCCACCAACAGGCCGATGCGGAGCAGCATCAGGGAGTGAGGACCGGAACCGCACCAGCCACGGTGAGAGCACCATCGGTGACGGTTTGTACCTCGACCGAGATGGGAGAATCGCTCGTTACGAGCAAAGCGGTGCGAAGCACCGGCAGCACCACCGGCACCACCCGACGGGTCTGCTCGGCGATCGCAACCCGTTCCGGCTCGAGCAAACGGCCGTCGACCATGCCCCGCAGTTCGACCAGGGCATCACCCTCGGTTGCGGTGATGGCCACCACCGTGCCCCCATCGGGTTCGAAGCGGGTGAACGGCACCACCCACGAGTGGCTTGGGGCCGAGCTTCCGTTGCTCACGGCGACGCCGGATATGGCCGTCGGTTGGGCGAGGTCGTCGAGCACGGCTGCCGCCAGGTCGGGAACGAGATCGTCGACTGACACGTCGTCGAGGTCTTCGGTCGATTGGCGCACAAGGTTTCCGCCGAGCGGGTCACGCCGCTCGATCGTCGACGGATCGATCGTGACCACTGCGTCGTCGGCGTCCTCACCCCCGCTCGCTGCGGCTGCGTCGCCCGCCACCTCGACGGTGGCGCCGCTGTCTTCGGCTCCTACCAGTGTGTTGTCGACCAGGGGATGGAGCTGAGAGCGTGACACCACAACCGGCACGTCGTTGGCGCTCTGGATCCTCAGTCCGAATTCGAGGGGCAGCGGGATCTCGAGCGCGCCGATCAGATCGGCCACGTCGAGGGACTCGAATCGACCGGGCTGAACCGACAGATCGATCGGGTTCAACCCGTATGCCGCTCGCCGATCGGTTGAAGAGAGATCGAAGAACAGCTCGAGCTCGGCCTGTTCGAGACCTGGATTGTGGATCACAAGCTGGTGGTCTGAGCCTGTGCTCACCCGGCCGGCGGGTAGTGCCCACGTGAGCGATGGAGCCGGCGTTCCGAGGACCACCGCTGCCCCTTCGGGGCCGAGTTCACCGTTGGCAACCTGCAGTTGCTCGGCAACGACCCGGCCCTGCAACGCGGTCACCGTCGTCGCCACCACTGGTTCGATCGAGACGTAGTCGGCCACGTTGAACACCCGTACCGTCCGGCCCGGAACGACGAGCGATGAGAGGTCCTCGGGTCGACGTTCCCTGGTCGCCGTCCTGAACGTCACGTCGAGAACAACGTCTTCGCCGAACGGGTTGAGCAGGGCCACGTACTGGTCGGAATCGCGTCTGGTGCTTCCGCTGGCGAAGTACCACGTGCCGTTCACCGTGGTGGCGCAGGGGCCAGACGTCGTTCCGTACAGGGTCTCGATGTCGTGCCCGACCACGCCGTTGCCACCGACGACTTCGATGACGGCGGCGGCGTTGACCGACGAATCGACCGTGCTGAGATCCAACGATTCGGTGGCATAGGGGCCGACTTCAAGGCGGATCTTGGGCCCCGGTCCATGGTCGGTGATCACCGAGACTGTGGCGGTGGCCGCTTCATCTGCCACATTCGACACGTTGATCGTGTGGGATCCGTATCCGCCTCGCTCGCTGGACCCGATGGCGCAATACCACGACGTGGTGAGAGAGGCCGGAGACTCGATCGCCGCCCGTGTCGCCGCCGCGTCCACCTGCTGCAGCTGAGGCGGGAGTGAGCTCGGCACGCGGTCGAGGAGCAAACTCCCGACCAGCAAGGCGGCGAAGGCCCCGACGAGCGGCCACCGCTGGACCGCTCTCACAACGCATCACCGACCGGCTCGCGATCGAACACTTCGCGCTCTAGCTCCCGGGCGATCTGTCGGTCGGAGCGCAGATCGAGAATCGCCTCGTCGTCGTCCGTTGGTTCGACATCGGCGGTTCGGCGGCTCGCTGCGACGATCGCGCCGAACAGCAGTAGCAGCTGCGCCGTTCCCCAGGCCCACCACGCACCCGTAGGCGTGTAACGGACCCCGAATGGCAGACCGGGATCGTCGACTCGAAGCAGCGAGAGACCCCCGATCGTCTCGGACAGCTCCCCTGCTCCCCCGGTCGGCTGCCACCCGTCGGTGGGCTGACTCACCAACACCGGTGTGCCCGTGGCAAGCGACGGCTCAGCGCCGAATTCGAGATGGGTCGCCGACCGAGACTGCGGAACCAGAGGCTGCGCTGCGGTGAGGTCGGTGTCGAGCAGTTCGACCACGGTTTCGATGTTCTGATCGAAGGACGGGTCGAGGGCGACAGCCTGACCGCGAGACGCCTCGTTGCGGAACACCAACAGGTTGAGGGTGCCCGGTTGGCGGCGGAGGTCGAGCTGATCGTCGAGTGCACTCGCCAGAGCGGGGTCGATCGGGAAGCTCGGCCCCTCGTATGGCGCCGGTGCGAGCTGGGGTTGAAAGATCAAGTAGTCGATTCCGAAGGGAGCCAGCAATCGTCCCAACCGCACTGTGTCGCCGGCGATCGCAACATCGAGCATTGCACCGACCTCGTTGTCGATCGGCGCCTGGCGAGGCAGGTAACGATCGGCGATCGTAGCCTGTCCTCCGTCGGTGATCGCGAACGTGATCCCGCTCTGGCCGCTGACGGAGGTGTCGGCGGGCAGCACTCGGGGATCACCCAGCCACAAGATCCGTCCATCGGCGGACTCAGATCCCAGCAATGACGTGATTTCGGCATAGCCAACCTCGGGGTGGGAGTGTCGCCCGTCGAGGGCTTTGCCGAAACCGACCAGCAGGACGGCGGCGGCCCCGAGGGCTGCCGCGACGGCTGCGAACTGGCGCCAGCCATAGCCGTACCGCTTGAGGTCCACCTGCACCGATCGGACCGATGCCCCGACCGCGAGCGCCATTCCGGCGGCCGCCAAAGTGAGTAGCGCATCGGCTCCGGGCAACGAGTCAGAACCCGACGACGAGATCCAGGCCATCGCGAACCCGACGGCGGCTGAGATCCAACCGAACACCGCAGCCTCGAACCGGCTCTTGCGACCGAACAACAAACCGAGGCTGGCAGCAGCCAGCAACCCCCACATCAACACCGAACCATTCGACCGGCCGGGGGCGAACAACACGATGTCGGTGAAGTTCTCGATCGATTCTTCCGGTGAGCGCTCGCCGACAAGCCATTCCCACCGGCGGCCGGCGATCAGGTCGAGGGTGAACCGCAAGTTCAGTGCGGCGGGGACAGCCACTGCCGCTATCAGTCCGACCAGTCCGTGCACGGCTCGGAACAACCGTCCGCTCGCAAAACCGAAGATCGCTACGGACAGGGCGGCCAGCAACGAGACCACGACGGCGGCAGGCGCCAACGACGAAACGACGGCGGTGAGAGCCCCGAACCGCACGGCTCGGGTGGGCAGCGGACGCTCGACCCGACGCCAGGGGTCGAGATCGGCCAGGCGGGCGGCAGAGATCAGAATGAAGGGGGCGAACGCCCACATCACGAGCGTCTCCCAGCGGGCTGCGGCGAGCGCTCCGGCGGTCAGCGGATTGGCGACAGTCACCGCCGTGGCCACTGCGGCTGCTCGGGGCCCACCAAGGGGGCGAACAAGGCGAAAGGTGCCTACCGCGCCCAGGACCAGCGGACCGACGAGAAGGACCGTATGGAGGGTGGCCGGCGACCACGAAAAGAGCAGGGCGAGCATCCCCAAGATCGGGAATGACAGCGGGCTGGTTGCGATCGAGCCCAGACCGCTCATGCGATAGCCGCTCCACCACTGAGCCAACAGGTCGCCCCCATCGGGAAGTATCGGGTTCTGCCCTACCACGACCGGTGCATCGCCGACGAGACCCCATGTTCCCAGAACGATTGTGAGCACGGCCAGCCCGAGGAAGGCAGCGACGGTCGACCCGACGCGCTGTCGCTCATCGACCAGACTCTGCCGAAACGAACGGGTCCATTCGGCCAGTCGAGCCGTCGGCCGCAACGACTGCTCCACCAAGCTCCCGACCGAAGGACCCACCCGGGTCTGCAGGGCGTGAATCTCGCTGTCACCAACCTGGCGAATCGCTCGAAGCTCCTTTCGTCGAGCCCGCATGCCTCGCCAGCGGCGGAGGTTCCACGGGATCGCACCGAGCCCGGCCCGGGCATATCCAGGCCGCAGCCGAACGAGGTTTCCGATAGCTCCAAAAACCAGCGCCACCACCGCAGAGACCATCGCTCTCAGGAACCCCCACCGCGAGGTGGTCACCGCCAGGGTCCGCAGCCGGTGTCGAGCTCTCTGTCGATAGCGGTCGAGCTGCAGGGCGCGTGACGGAATGGGATCGAAAATCCGCGCCGTGGCCTGTGGGACCACGATCACTCGTGCCGCCACCGTGTGCGCCCTCCAGCACAGGTCCAGGTCTTCGTTCTCGTCCCTCATCACCGGATCGAACCCACCGAGATGCTTGAACAAGTCGGTGCGGATCAGCTGGGCCCCGCTGGGTATCACAAAGACGTCGGCGACGGCGCTGTATTGGTCCTGATCGAACTCGTCGGGCTCTATCAGATCGATTCGTCGACCTCGCCGATCGGCGCCGTAGCCGACAGCCAACAGCTTCGACGGGTCGTTCCAAGCGACCAGCTTGGGGCCGACAATCCCGGCGTTGGAGCGGTACATCTCCTCGACCAGATACGTCACCGCCGGTGGGCTCAAGGCGGTGCTGTCGTCAAGGATCAGCAGGAACTGGGATTCGGTCTCATCGACGTTGTCCAATCCCCAATTGGCCAGCGCTGCAAATCCACTTTCGCGAGGCATCTCGACCCATCGGGCGGCCGGAAGCTGACGACGATGGTCGGCGGGGAGGAGATCGTCGCCGGTGGCGTTGAGCACCGTGACCACCAACGGCTCATAGCTCTGGTCGGCCAGTGACAGCAGAACCTCGGTGAGCGTCGCGCCCGCGTGTTCAGCGACGACGATGGCGTGGACCTGCGGCGGGTCAGCCGAGAAGCCGGCATCGAACAATCCAGGTTCAGGCTCGCCGTCAATGGTCGCGACCGAATCGAACTCATCGTCGGCAGAACCAAAGATTCCACCCTCATCCGGGGGCCATTCCAGCGCGAAGGGATCGGTATGATCCGCGTTGTCATCACCCTCGGTCACAACAGCACAAGGGTACTCCACGTTGGTGCGGTTAGTGTCAGAGCCCGTGAGAGCAATTGTTACCGGAGCTTCAGGCTTCGTAGGTCCCTATCTGGTGGAACACCTCGGTTCCCAGGGGGACGAGGTGCACGGCGTCGACTCCACCAGTGGGCCCGATTTGCTCGATCCGCAGGGCTGGCATGCGCTGTTTGAATCAGTCCGACCCGACGTCGTCTACCACCTTGCCGGCTGGGCCGACGTCGGCGGTTCCTGGGATAACCCGCACGCCGCCTTTCGGGTGAACGCTGAGGGCACGATGAACGTGCTCCTCGGGGCCCGCCCGATCCAGGGGGTCCGGGTGATCCTGGTGTCGAGCGCCGACATCTATGGCACCGTCACCCCGACCGAGCTCCCCCTCACCGAGGATTCGCCGGTCAAACCCCGCTCGCCCTATGGAGCGTCGAAGGAAGCTGCCGAGGCGATCGCCCGCCAGTTCAACCGGGGGTTCGGCGTGGACACCGTGATCGCCCGACCGTTCAATCACATCGGACCGGGCCAGACCCCGAAGTTCGCTGCTGCCGCCTTCGCTCTCAAAGTCGCACAGTGCGAACGAGATGGCGGAGGAACCGTGACCCACGGCGACTTGAGCCCGCGGCGTGACTTCCTCGATGTCCGCGACGTCGTGCGGGCCTACCGGTTGCTGGCCCAACACGGCACGTCTGGCACGACCTACAACATATGTTCGGGCAAAGACACCCAGGTAACAGATGTTCTGCAAATGTTGATCGACGAGGCAAATGTTCCGATACGTACACTGACAGATCCGGATCTGATCCGGCCGATCGAGCTGGCGGTGCACAGGGGGTCCTATGACCGACTGGCAGCGGCAACCGGTTGGAAACCCGAAATCAACCTGCGCACCACACTTGCCGATGTACTGGCACATGCCCGAGCAACCGTGATCAACGAGGTCACGGACACCAAACAGGAGAATCAATGACACGTCGAGCGCTCATCACCGGAATAACCGGCCAGGACGGTTCCTACCTGGCCGAACTGTTGCTCGACAAGGGCTACCACGTCTGCGGAATGGTGCGTCGATCGAGCACGCTCAACTTCGAGCGCATCGCCCACATTCAAGACGACATCGAGATCCTGCAGGGTGATCTGGCCGATGAGAACAGCCTCAACGATGTCGTCCGGCGTTCCAACCCTGACGAGCTGTACAACCTGGCGGCTCAATCTTTCGTTCAGACCTCGTGGCAGCAGCCCGAGCTCACCGGCCAGACGACCGCCATCGGCGTCACCCGCCTGCTCAACGCCATCCGCACTATCAACCCCGATATTCGCTTCTACCAGGCCAGCTCGTCGGAGATGTTCGGGAAGGTCCAGTCGGTTCCCCAGAACGAGGAAACCAGGTTCTGGCCGCGGAGCCCCTACGGCGTCGCGAAGGTGTACGGGCACTGGATCACCGTCAACTACCGCGAGTCGTATGGCATGCACGCCTCCAGCGGCATCTTGTTCAACGACGAGTCTCCCCGCCGGGGGCTCGAGTTCGTCACCCGCAAGATCACCCACCACGTGGCTCAGATC
>JABDJU010000149.1 GCA_013003325.1 Acidimicrobiales bacterium | reverse complement strand
GGGGCTATTTCGTGGAACAGACCCGCAAGTTCCGGGCCTCGGCCGAGCAGTGCATCGACATGCTGCAGCGGGGCAAGAAGGCCGGAACGGTCCAACGCAAGATCGCCTTGGACACGATCGTTGCGGTTCGCTCCGATGCGCGAACCGGCCGGCTTCAGATCCGCACTCTGAACGGAACCCATCGACTCGAGCCGGTGAGCTACGACGAGGCCGACGTTCTCCGTCAAATCGCCATCGAACTCGAGCTGCGGATGCCCCGGGGCGGCGCCGAGTTCACAGTGCTGGAGCAGCCTCGGCTTGACCGGCGGCGCACCGATGCTGATGAGGAGCGGTCGGCGCTCACCTCACTGGAGCAAGCCCGAGCCGAGGACAGCCCAGATGACCTCGGCGACCCGGAATTCGAAGCCCACGGCCGGAAGCTCGCGGCCCACGAGATAGATCTGCTGCGGACATCCCTTGTCAGCGAGATCGACGAGGCACCTGCGGCTCAGGACCTCCCCGCCGACATCACGGTGGCGGGTGGCGTGGAGATCACATTTGAACCGGACCCAGCCGTCGATCCGGCGCTCGCCCCCATGATCGACCAGGCCGCGCCGATCCAGGAACCGGCCGCCGATGTGCAACCCGCTGACTACGCCGTGACGCCCGCCTACCCTGACTCACCGCCGCCTCAAGAGCGGCGCCCCGAGGCCCCTCCGGAGCTGCACGGTCAGGATCCGCGGATCGACGACGTGATGAAGCTTCGGCTCGACCGCCGCCACCAGAGGGCGATTCGCCTCCAGATGGAAGAGGGCCCCGCGGCTTCGCAGGAGGGTCCCGTCTATCGGGAACCCCCGGTCGACACCGCAGCCGAACCGACGAATGCGCCTGTGGACGACGGCGTACCTAGCCCGTTGTTCGCCGCACCCGAGACGCTCGTCACCGAGGTCGATGAAACCTCAGAGCCCGGCGGTGACCTGTATCGCAACCATGATGGCGAGATCGTGGAAGGCCGCCGCGAGGTTGACGACCCCAACTTCCCCTCGATCTTCGATCGACGTCGCTCGACCAGCTCGGTAGGAAGTCACCCCCGCTTCGGCGAAGACCTTCCCGTCGATCAGGCTCTCAGTCACCATGTGCCCGCCGAGCACACCCACGGAGATGATGAGGGAGCGAGCGCCGAGGTTCCGGCTGTTCCGCCGACGATCAGCGCACCGTCTGGGCCGCCGGCGGTCGACATGAGCGGCACGGTCGGGTTCAATCCCGACTTCGACGTCAACCCATTTCGCTGACTTCGGCGACTACGGACTGATAAGGAGTCCGATCGGGGCATGATGAGCCCCGATGGAACAGTTGCGAACCGGAATCCCGGTCGACGAAGTCACGTTCGACCAAATCCTCCATCTGGAGCATCACGGCCCCGACACGTACGTGGGGATCGCCCCGAAGTACCCGTGGGGTCGGATCTTTGGTGGCCAGGTAATCGCCCAGGCGCTTCGCGCTGCGCTCCACACCGTCGACGACGAGTTTGCACCTCACTCGTTGCACGCCTACTTCATCCGGGGCGGAACCCACGCCGAGCCGATCCGGTTCGAGGTCGACCGACTGCGCAATGGGCGCAGTTTTGTTGCTCGCAGCGTGGTCGCTCGACAGAGCAGCGGCGCCATCCTCCATCTGTCGGCGTCGTTTCAAATAGACGAGCCCGAGGCTGCTGATGTCACCCCGGTTGCCATGCCCGATGCCCCGGACCCCGACGCCGCGCCCGACGAGGGCTGGGGCGGTCTGGCCGAACGGCGCAAGGTGCTGGTGGAGAACGGGCGGGTTCTCTCGTGGATCAGGATGGGCCGGACCCCGGCCATCGCCGATCCTCGAGATGCGGCGTGCGCACTGGCCTATATCTCCGACACGGTCATGAGTGAGCCTCCCCGTTCGATCCATCCCGATCGACCCCAACGCGAAGAGTTCGTGAGAACCTTTGTGGGTGCGAGCCTGGATCACACCATGCACTTCCATCGTGCCTGCGACCCCACCGAATGGGTGCTCTCCGATGCCGCGGCTCACACGCTGGTGAATTCCCGGGGCCTGTCGACCGGTCGGCTGTTCAGCGCCGGGGGCATCCACGTCGCCACCATTTCGCAGGAAATCCTGATCCGGAAGAAGACCTGACCGGCAGATCAGCCTTCTTCTCTGTGGGCTCAAGACCGCGCCAGGGGCGCCGATCATAACATCAGAGGAGCGCACCTAGCGCTCCTGCGCAGGTTGTAGTGGAGAATTCCATGGTGTTTCGCCGCACATCAGAAGAGCTCATGGAGGGAGAACAGATCCCCGATGACCTCAGCGAGCACACCGACGGATTGACCGGGCTCCCCGATCGCTGGCAGCTCGAAGAGTGGATCTCGCATCAGCTTGTGCGGAACCGTCGCACCGGCGACCGCTTCGGGATGTATCTCGTGTCGGTGGCCAATCTTGCCGACATCAACAGCGGGTACGGATCGGCGGTCGGAGACGAGGTGCTGCAGGCCGTCGCCGAGTCGCTTACCACCGCAGTCGGTGCAAGGGGTCAGCTGGCCCGATACCTGGGATCAGAGTTTGCGGTCGTCTGGCCCGGCATGTTCGGCGCCGAAGAGATGGAACGCACGGCGGAGAATCTGGTGGCGGCCCTTCCCCAGCAGGTCACATTCGAGGCGTTCGTGGTGCCGGTCGAGGTGGCCATTTCCGGGGTGCTGTCCGACCCCGACCTCAGCGAGCGACTCCTCCTGGTCGATTCCGAGGCGGCACTGGCCGAAGCCCGCACCCAGAAGTCGCGACGGATCGTCGTGCGGGACGAAACCTACGGCGCCCGCCGCAAGCCCGACGTGTTGGCGGTACGCCTGCAGCGAGCCTTCGACAACAATGAGTTTCAGCTCTATTACCAGCCGATCGTCTCGATGACTTCTGGGACTGTGGTCGGGTTCGAGGCCGTGCTTCGCTGGCTTTCGCCCGACGCCGGTCCCAACGGTGCTGAGTTGATCGCCCCCGGCGCGTTTCTCGACGCCCTGCGCGCCTCTCCCATCGTCGTGCCGATGCACGCCTGGGTGCTGCGCCAGTGCACCCGCCACACGAGCAATTGGTCGCGACGCTTGAACATCCCCAGCTTGTTCGGCTCGACCAATCTGGATGCCAGCTTCGTGCGAGACGAGCGATTCGTGAACGTGGTGCTCGACGCCATCCACGAGAGCAATCTCCGACCGACCCAGGTCCTGCTCGATGTGAACGGTCACACCGCCGGTCCACAGCTCAATCTGCTCTGGCCTCCCCTGCAGCAGCTCAAGGCCGAGGGTGTCGGCATCGCACTGGAGGACTTCGGCGTTGGCTACGCATCACCCGATCTGCTCCGACGGTGCCGTTTCGATGTCATCCGACTTCCCCGCGTGCTCGTGAAGGGACTCGGGCTGGCTGAAGAGGACCGGGTGATCGTGACCTCACTCATCCGGATGGCCCACGATCTCGGCTGCTATGTGATCGCCGAGGGAGTGGAGACTCAGGACCAGGCCCGGATGTTGCGTGAGGCCGACTGCGATCTGGCCCAGGGGTTCCTCTTCGGCAAGCCGGCTCCTGACAGTCAGATCAGCCGTGACCTCGAACTGATCGCCAAGCAGGCCAAGACCGCGCTCGAGTAGCGGCTGCTAGTCGCGCCGCGCCGAGCGGGCGCAATCGGCGAGGCCTTCAGCATCCAATCCCAGCGACGCCAGAATGGCGTCGGGTTTGGCATGCGGTAGGTACGTGGTGGGAACCCCCTGCACAAGGACGCAGGTACGGTCGGCGATCTCGTCGGCGATGGCCGAGCCGATGCCGCCCTCTCGATAGCCGTCTTCGGCGGTGATCACCAGCCGGTGGGCGGCGGCGTCGTCGAGCATGTGAGGATCCAGAGGTCGCGCCGCCCGCGGATCCCAGACCGTGGCGTCGATGCCTTCTGCAGCCAGAATGTCGGCCGCCTGCATCGCAATGTTGAACATCTTGCCGACGCCGATGAAGCACACATCGCCGTCGCCAGTGCGGCCCTTTCGGGCGGAAAGTCCCCGACCCACTTCGGAGGGTTCGGTGTGCAGGGCACTGGTCTTGGGCCAGCGGATGCATACCGGCCCGGCGTCGAGATCGTAGGCATCGAACAGCATCTGCCGGAGTTCCTGATAGCTGCTCGGGCAAAGGATGGTCATGTTGGGGACCTTCGACATCAACACCAGGTCGAGGACCCCGTGATGCGACGGGCCGTCGTCGCCGGTGATGCCGGCCCGGTCGAGACAGAAGATCACGGGCTGTTCGTGGAGCCCGACATCGAGGTTCACCTGGTCGATGGCTCGGGTGAGAAAGGTGCTGTACACCGCCACGATCGGGCGAAGACCGCCCATGGCGAGACCGGCGGCGAAGGTGACCGCATGCTGTTCGGCGATCCCGACATCGAACGTGCGGTCCGGGAACCGGTCGAGGAACGGCAACAGGCCGGTGCTGTCGGGCATGGCAGCGGTGATCGCGACCACGTCGTCGTGAGTTTCGCCCAGCTCGACCACCGCTTTGCTGAAGGCGTCGGTGTAGCTGCCCGGCTTCAGCTCAGAGGTGTCGTGCATGTTCTTGATCGGGTCGTTCTCGGCCGGTGCATAGCCCCGCCCTTTGGTGGTGAGAACGTGAAGGACGACCGGTCCCTCGAACTCCGCCGCATTGAGCAGCGCTTGTTCGACCTCAGCGATGTCGTGGCCATCGAATGGACCCATGTAACGCACGCCGAGCTGTTCGAAGAACGCCTTGGGCTCGAAGGCCTCCCGCACCGCCGCCTTCCAAGCTCGCACGCCGGCATAGGCAGCCGGTCCGACAAAGGGAAGCGTCTCGGTGAACGACTCGAACTTGCGTTGCCGCGCCATGTACACCGGGTTGGAACGGATCTTGACCAGCGAGTCTGACAGGAGCGACACCGTAGGGGCATACGACCGACCGTTGTCGTTGAGTACGACCGTGACATCGCTGCCGGAGTGGCCCAGGTTGTTGAGTCCCTCGAATGCCATACCGCCGGTCATCGACCCGTCGCCGATCACCGCCACTATGCGTCGACCATTTCCCTGGGCCTTGAACGCCGTGGAGAGCCCGTGGGCGTAGCCGAGGGCAGTGCTTGCGTGGCTGTTCTCAATCCAGTCGTGCTCGGACTCGGACCGGCTCGGGTAGCCGCTCATCCCGCCGGCCTGTCGCAGTTCTTCGAACGCTTTTTGTCGGCCGGTCAACAGCTTGTGAACGTACGCCTGATGACCGGTGTCCCAAAGAATCACATCGCGAGGTGAGTCGAGAACTCGGTGCAATGCGATGGTGAGTTCGACCGCGCCGAGATTTGAACCGAGGTGGCCGCCGGTGCGGGTGACCGCATCGACGATGAAGGACCGGATCTCCTCCGACAGATGGTCCAACTGCGAATACGACAGGGCCCGCAGGTCAGCAGGGTCCTTGATCTGGTCGAGCAGGGAGGGAGAGGGATCCACCACGGGTCCAAGGTAGCAGTCACGGACTCCATCGAGCCCAACAGGGCAGAGGCCACCGGGAAGGCTCTAGCCTTACCTCCATGTCGAATCTGCTGGAGTCCGATGTCGTCGAGGCCGTACTGGAAGCCGGTGTGGCCGCCGGGTCCGAGTTCGTAGAGATCTTCGTCGAGGACGTCGCCCGTAGGTCGGTGTCGCTCGACGATCGCCGCATCGAGAACTTGGCGTCGAGTCGCGACCGCGGCGTGGGGATCCGAGCCGTCGTGGGTGATCGCGTCGGATTCGCCCACACGTCCGACCTCACCCTCGAGTCGCTTCTGGCGGCGGTTGAGACCGCAGCGGCGGCTGCGGTGAAGGGGATCGAACCCTCACCGGGCGTTTCGGCTGACCCGCAACCGGCTCCGGCGATCTCGCCGACGGTGCAGATCGACCCCGCCGAGGTTCCTGCCGCCGACAAGGTAGCCCTGGTGAGAGCAGCCGATGAGGCCGCCCGGGCAGAGGACGATGCGATCACCCAGGTGTCGGCCCGCTATGCGGAGACCCGGCGCCGCATCCAGGTCGCCAACTCCGACGGCGTTCGGTCCGAAGATGACCAGACCCGGACCCAGTTCAGTGTCACTGCGGTCGCCACCGGTGATGCCGGCCAGCAGACCGGATCGGAATCGATCGGGAACTCTGTCGGTTTCGAGTTGTTCGACCGGAACGACGTGACCGAACTCGCCAGACACGCCGCCCAGCGTGCGCTCACCAAGGTCAACGCCCGACCGGCCCCGTCGGGCACCATGCCGGTGGTCATCGGTCCCGGTTCGGGAGGGGTGCTGTTTCACGAGGCTTGTGGCCACGGGCTCGAGGCCGATCTCGTCAAGAAGGGCGCTTCGGCGTTCGCCGGCCGGGTTGGGGAGAAGGTCGCGTCCGAGCTCGTCACGATCGTCGACGATGGAACAATGCCCGACGAATGGGGCCGCTACGCCGTCGACGACGAGGGTCGACCCGCAGCCCGCAATGTGCTGATCGAGAAGGGCGTGCTGAAGGACTACATGTGGGACGGACTCAGAGCCAGGGCCGAACGACGCCCCTCGTCTGGAAACGGTCGGCGACAGAGCTACCGCCACCTGCCGATGGTGCGGATGACCAACACCTACCTCGCACCGGGCGACCAGACCCCAGAGGAGATCATCGCCGGGGTCGACGACGGGGTCTACGTCGCCCGACTCGGTGGTGGCCAGGTGAATACCTCGTCTGGAGACTTTGTGTTCGGGATGACCGAGGCCTACATGATTCGAGATGGCCAGATCGCTGAGCCGATTCGCGAAGGGCAATTGATCGGCAACGGTCCCAAGGTGTTGCAGATGATCGATGCGGTTGGGAACGACTTCGAAATGGGTCCTCCGGGGACGTGTGGCAAAGACGGCCAGGGCGTCCCGGTAGGCGACGGCGTGCCCACATTGCGGGTCACTGAACTCACCATCGGTGGGACATCGGCATGACCCCCGAGGAACTCCTCGTTTTGGCAACCGATATCTGCTCCCTCGCCGGCGACGACGAGCAGATGGAGGTTGCCGTTTCGGCGGGGAGCTCCACCTCGGTGCGGGTCTACGGTGGTGATGTCGAGAGTTACACCAGCGCCGACTCCAGCGGGGCGGGAATTCGTGTGATCGTCGACGGACGCGAGGGTTTCGCCAGTGCGGGCACGCTCGATCGCCCGATCCTCGAAGGTCTGGTGTCCGACGCCCGAGACAACGCGATGTTCGCCGAGCCCGACCCCTTTGCGGGGATCGCAGAACCAGACGATGTCGATCCTGTCGAGGTTGACGCATGGCGGGAGGAGACGCTCGAACTCACCGCCGATGAGCGGATCGCCCGGGCCCTCGAGGTGGAGCGACGAGTTCTCGATGGTCACGACGCCATAACCGGGGTTCGAACCGCCACCTTCTCCGACGCTCACGGGGCTGCTGCGCTGGTCTCCACCGCCGGCATCCGGGCTACTGATCGGTCGACAAGTGTGAGCTCGATGGTGCAGGCGCTGGCCGTCGATGGCGAACGAAGCCAGACCGGCTTCGGCTGGCACGGCGGCCGAGCGCCGAGCGAGGTCGACTTCGACTTCATCGTCGAGCGAGCCATCGGCCGCTCCACCGGCCTCATCGGCTCGGCGAAGCCGGAGTCGGCAACGGTTGATCTCGTTCTGGATCCGCAGCTGAGCGCCACCATTTTGGGTTTGACTGCGGGCACCCTCGGCGGAGATCGAATCAACAAGAAGCGGTCTCCCTTCGTTGGACGAGAGGGCGAATCGATCGCGTCGCCCCTGCTCACCCTGTCTGATGACCCGACCGACGCCCGGTCGGTCGGAGCGGCCAGCACCGACGGCGAGGGGTTGGCTTGCCGGCCGGTGCCCCTCATCTCAGCCGGAGTGCTCGAGAGCTTCACCTGGGACTCCTACAACGCCCGGAAGGCCGGAACCCGTTCGACCGGATCGGCGGTGCGTGGAACACGCGGGTTACCGACGCCCGGGGTTCACGCATTGTCGGCCTCGGCGGGAACCGCCGGATCGTTGGAGGACCTCATCTCGTCGGTCGACCTGGGTGTGTACGTCTATTCGCTGGCCGGCTTGCACAGTGGTGTGAACCCCGTGTCCGGCGATTTCTCGGTCGGCGTCGAGGGGCGCATGATCCGCGACGGATCGATTGCCGAACCGATCGGTGAATGCACGATCGGTTCGACCCTGCAACGACTTCTGCTCGACATCAGTGCGGTCGGATCCGACCGCACCTATATGCCCTCCGGCGTTGCTGCGCCCAGCATGATCGTGAGCGGTGTTCGCCTGTCGGGCATATAGGCCGGCCGACACAGCGTTTTGTCAAATCTGGGCCGATGCTGCCGATAGGGGCGGGTGTCGGTTCAACACACCTCTCCTGGGTTTTCAGCCCTTACCGCGTCGACGATCGCTGAACTGTGGAACCGGGTGCACATGCGCTCAGAATCCCGGCTCCACCAGCTCGAACTTCTGATCAGTCACCTCTTCGACCGAGCCCTCACCGAGGAGGAGGCCGGCCATGGGATCGCCTATGCCAATGAGCGGGCCAGCCGGCTCGGTCTGCTGGGCATCGCCAACGCCGCGTCGAAGCTTCGCCGCGTCGCAGAACTCCTCGAAACTCCTGAGGTGACCTCACCGGAAAACGCCCGAGCCCAGCGCAGACCCGACCTTGCGATACAGCTGGCGTCTCTCACCGAAGAGGTTCGAAACCACCTCGAGGACGCAGCCGCCGATCTGCAGTTGCTGTCCCGGGGGCCGCAGTCTGTGCTGGTGGTCGGCGCCCAAGGCGAAATGACCGATGCCATTCTGTGGTCGGCGGCGTCGGCCGGGTTGGCGGTGCGCCATCTCGCCGTTCACGAGGTTCACCGCTCGCAGGACCTCGAGCCCGATGCGATCGTGCAGATTCTCGACGATGCCGACCACATCGGCGACGTCACCGCTGTGCTCCAAGAGCACAACCCGCTGACACCGATCATCGCAGTCGCGCCGACCCTCGAGCCTCCGCAGCAGGTTCAGCTGGCGCGATCAGCAGAGCTGGTGTTGCCGAGACGGAGCCATCCCGACGTGGTGAGCGAAGAAGTGCTCCGCATCGTGCGGGGTACCAACATCAAGCTCAGCGTGGGACTCTTTGGGCCGGGCGCAGATGAGCTGGCCAACGATCTTCACGCCGCCGAACCCTCACTGGGCGCCTCGGTATACGAGTCGGGTCCGGAACTGGTCGATGCCGTCGTGCGGGGTGAGGTGCGCAGTGTCTTGTGTGCCCCGATGCCGGATGGGCGTCCCGCCCTCAGCTTTGTCCGTCTCCTGCGCAGCGAGCGCCGGGGTCGAACCCTGGTGATTGGCTGCCTCGCGGCCGAGGCCGACCACCGACAGGAAGCCTTCGCCAAGGGTGCCGACAGCTTCTGGACCACGACCACCCCGCACCACGAGATGGCGGTCGAGTTGGTGAGTCGAGTGCGGCGAAACGCCATCATGGATGCCGCTCTCGCCGAGGTGGCCGACAATACGGCCGTTCCATGGACGATCGGCAATGTGCTGCTCCAACGGCTCATCAACGAGAGCGGGCGGTCCAAATCCACCGTCGCGGTCGCACTGCTCAGCCTGCCCGCCGACCCTCAGATCGACGATGAGATTGCACGTGCGTTCCGGCGCAGCGACGTGATCAGTCGGCGCGACAACCGATCGTTGGTTGTGGCGCTTGGAGGTGCCGACCGGTCGGTGCTGACCCGCCGGCTCCAAGCCGTGCTGGAAAAGATCGGTACGGTTCGAGGTCGGGTGCGGTCGGCGATCATGGAGTATCCGACCGATGCTCGTTCGGCCGCTCAGGCGCTCGAGCGAGCTGAGTCGGCCATCGCTCGTGCCGCCAAACTCGGCGGACCGGCCGTGGTGGGAATCGACTGGTGTGAGGATCACGAGGCTCCGCCAGATGTCCTGATCCTCGAACCGGACCCGGCGCTGTCGGACGCGTTGGTGGCGAGCTTCGAACGGCTGGGACTCGACTGCCTCGCCCTCGACCCCGCCGCTCAGACTGCGGCCAACGAGCCGCGGTACGGCCAGATGGTTCCGCCTCGGGTCGCCATACTCGACATCGACACCGATCGGAGTGGCCACATGGATGAGCTTCGTCATTTCCGCAGGCTGTATCCGGCCGAGTCGACCAAGCTCATCGTCATGGCGCCCGACGTCGGTCTGGGTCTGATCGATAATGCGTTCAGTGCCGACGCCTTCGATGTGGTGCAGAAGCCATTCAACCTTCCTCTGCTGGTCCGGCGTGTTCAACGTGAGCTGAGCTGATGTCGGGTCTCGCCGTCTTCCTGTTGTCCCTCGGCCTGCTGGCTGGCATCTCGCTGTCCTATCTCATCCTTGGCGCCGCCTCTGACGCAAGGGCCGACGACGCTAGACGACGGCGACAGCACGCCATCGACGCATTTGCTGCGGTGTTGTTCGCCGAGAATCCCGATCGGTTGGCATCGGTGCGAGTCCGCCACCGGGTCGAGCGGGAAACTCTGGTCGAAGTGGTGTCGGCCCTTCCCGTTCAGCTTGGGGAAGAAGGTCGAAGCCGGCTGCGCCAGATTCTTGGAGCGCCGAGGACTGCTCGCACGTTCTCCCGTCTGGCTCGGTCGAAGCGCTGGAGAACCCGGGTCGATGCGGCTCGCCTTGTCGGCCTGATGGGGTCGGCCGAGGAGCGGGATCGGCTACTCGACGATCGGAACTGGGCGGTGAGAGCCGTTGCGGTAGCGGCCCTCTCACCGGCTCAGGTTGCCGAGCATGCGGATCGAGTGGCGCAGCTTCTGCTCGATCCCGACCCCACCGTCCGGGTTGCCGCTGCGGATGCACTGCCCGCAGGCGGGGTCGATATCGTCATGCCGCTCATCGCCGTGCTCGACCAGACCGCCCGCGACCGAGACTTCGCTCTGTTGGCCGCGGGTCGACTGACCGACCGGCTGCTGCTCGGATCGCTGGCCCGACACGCTCGATCCGATCACCGGCGGAACCGTGCCCTCGCGGCCACCGCGCTGGCCCGCCAAGGGCTAATCGAGGCTGAGGCGTTGCTGACCGAGATGCTGAGCGATCCGGAGCCGTCGGTACGTGCCATCGCAGCCGAGGGGCTGGGACGTATCGGATCCAATCGTGTCTATCCGGTCCTCAGAACTCTGCTGTCCGATCAATCGTGGCAGGTGCGCCGCGCCGCCGAGCGCAGTCTCACCCTCGCCGGTCCGGCAGGAGGAATGCTGGTGCGGCAACATCGCCGTCGTCGGGTCGAGCTCCAGAGTTCGTACGGTGCAAATCGCGAGGTCCCCCTGCCGATCGGCCGGGAAGAGAGGGTCCGAGCATGAACGAAGTCCTGCTGATGGTTCTGGTTCTGCTGGCTCCCAGCGCCCTAGTCGCACTCGCGATCGGGCGGCTGCTGTGCGCCTTCGCTGCCGTCGGTCGCCTCTTCGATCGCGGCGAACGGGCGGTCGGGCCCCTGGTCGACCGGATTGCCCAATCGATGGGTACGCCGTCGGTCTCGATGGTGCTGCCGCTCTCCAGTCTGGATGAGGGGGACGACACCGTGTCGGCGGTGCGCCGGTTCCTCGGCCAGCGCTACCGCAATCTCGAGCTGATTCTGGTGTCAGACTCCACCGGTGTTCCCACCGAACTGAGCCTCGCCTTCGATCTGGTTGAAGCCGGAACCTCGAGCGCCGGCACGGTGTTCCGGTCGCGGCGGGACGAGCGTCTCAGCTGCGTGTTGGCCGGAACGACATCGATCGAGTCCGACCTGTGGAACGCGGGACTGGCGGCCACCTCCGGTGCGTTGGTGTGCCCGGTGGACCCGAGGTGGCAGCTGCGACCTTTCGCACTCGCGGCTATGTCGTCGGCATGGCTGCGTAGACCGGACACCACCGCCAGCGCAGCGGTCCTGCATCGCTCCAACAATGGACTTCGCGCTCGGTGCGCTGTCGTGAGTCTTCGCGCTGACGCCGTCGCCCTGGCCGGGCTCGGATCCGGTCAGAGAGCGCTGTCGGCGCTCGGATCGTTGGCCGCCGGTCACCAGGGCAGCGTCGTCGGAATCTTCGAACGGGCGACCCTCGAACGAATCGGCGGTGTCGTCGGCCCGATCGCCGATCCGCAGACATGGAACAGCCTGGTCCGAAGGCTGCAACACGACGGCGAGGAGCGGTCGATCGAGCATCGGGTTGAGATCTACACCGATCCGGTCGGTCGTGTACCTCGACCGGCTGCGAATCTGCGTCTCCTCTTCTCGGGTGCCGCCCCTCAGGTGGGCCTCTCGCTGCTGATCGCCGTCTCCGTTCTCTCCGCCGTTGTAGGAGTTATCACCGGCCTCGTCGGGGCCGACACGCTGTGGATCGCAGCGTCGGCGCCGATCGTATCGATTTCGGTGATTGTCCTCACTCTGATCATGGACGACCGGACCGGCACCTCGGCGGCGGGGACGATGTCCCGGGTGATGAACCTGCTGGTGGCGCCGGGTGCAGCGATGTGGGGAGTGGTCGGCTCACCGCTGCGTTGGCCGTCTGGCAACCTCTACCGCGCCTGATCCGAGCGCTTCGAACACAGAGCCGACGGCGAGTTGGTCGATGGCGAGGGTGAGCCCAACCTCATCGAGGTCGAGCACACGGGCGTGACCCAAGGTGATCGATCGGGGGTGTCCTGCCACCAGCCGCACTGCGATCAGGTCGACGGTGTCTCCGCCCTGCAGCGGGGGAGGGGCGAGCGGCATCGGGATTGTCACAGCTCGTTCCCAGCCGCGCAGCCCGGCTCGATCCGGCGCCACGGCGGCCTCTACGATCGTCTGGCCTGGAACCAACGGAGCGATCGTGTGCACCCCGACCCTGAGTTCTGTCAGGGAGCCGGCTGGGACGAGCGCCAGGGGTCGATTCTGCAGTTCGCTGTTTTGGGCGGACAGGGCCTCGCCGATCTCGAGATGATCGGTTGCGACCAGCACGGCGACCACTTCGCCCCAGCGGGCTCGTTCGACCCCAGCCGCCCTCGTCACCGACCAGGTGCCGGAACCGACGGCCAGCGCTATCGCCATGGCCAGAATGCGGCGGGGCGGGATCGAACGCATTCTGTCCCGTAGTCGGAGCAGGGCCGCCGCCCTTACCGACAGCTCGCCGTCGGGGCGGATCAGGGAAGGGGATTCATCTTGCACGGTTCGACCGCCGATGGATTCGACGCCGTGGGGTGACTAGGTCGTAGCAGCCTTGGCGTCGGAAGACGATGACGTCGAGCTTGATGGGGCGGACGAATCGGATGACGTTCCCGATCCGTTCTTAACACCACTCGAACTCGTGTCTTTCGGGCGGTCCTTCTTCTTGGACTTGGCCGAGTCGTTCTTGTAGAAGCCGGAGCCCTTGAACGAGATTCCAACCGGCGAGAATACCTTTTTCACCTTGTGGGTGTGGTCCTCACCTTTGATGGTCTTGAGCGTGGCGTCGTTCATGGATTGCTCCACTTCGAAGCGTTCGTTGCACTCAACACACTTGTACTCATAGACCGGCATTGCCGCTAGAGGGTAGCGGGATGAAATCAGACTCCTACGATGGCACGATGCACAAACCTGTTCGCAAGGCGGTCATTCCGGCGGCCGGTTTCGGAACTCGGTTCCTGCCGTTCTCGAAGTCGGTGCCCAAAGAAATGCTGCCCATCGTGGATCGGCCGGTCATCCAGTTCATTGTGGCGGAGGCCGTTGCGGCCGGGATGGACGACATCCTCATCGTCACCTCTCGACACAAGAAGGTGATGGAGGATCACTTCGACCGATTCCCTGAGCTCGAAATGGCACTGGAGCAAAAGGGCAAGACCGCCGAGCTCGATGAGATCATCGAGCTCACGAGGATGGCCAACATCCATTTCGTCCGCCAGGGAGAGGCGCTCGGGTTGGGCCACGCCATCGGGATGGCTGAAACACATGTCGGCGACCAACCCTTCGTGGTGCTCCTTGGCGACGACATCATGCACGAGCGGGCTGGGGTGCTCGACGGGATGGTCGACGCCTACAACCAACACGGTTCGTCGGTCGTGGCGCTGATGGAGGTCGACCCCGACGAGATCTCCTCGTACGGATGTGCTGCGGCGGAACCGACCGACAACGACCGCCTGCACCGGGTGACCGGACTCGTGGAAAAACCCGCTGCGGCCGAAGCGCCCTCGAACCTGGCCGTCATGGGCCGCTACCTGTTCACACCGACTATCTTCGACGAGATCCGATCGACCGGTCCGGGCGTCGGAGGAGAGATCCAGATCACCGACGCCATGGTCTCGCTGTTGGATCGGGAGCCGCTGTTCGGATACAGCTTCACCGAGGGTCGGTTCGATACGGGCAAGAAGGAGGACTACCTCAGAGCGGTGGTCGAACTGACGCTGGAACGAGACGACGTGGGACCTGCGTTCCGCGACATCCTTGCCGATGTGTGCCGCCGTGAGGGACTCCTATGAGCCTCATGCCACTGGCCGACGCCCAGCGCCGAGTGATGGACCAGGTTGCCCCGTTGTCAACCACACGCGTGCCGATCGACGAGTCTCGAGGGATGGTTCTAGCTCAGTCGGTGGCGGCTGACGAGGACATCCCACCCTTTGCCAACACCGGCATGGACGGGTTCGCGGTCAGGGCCGTCGATACGACCGGGGCTTCGGCGGAGTCACCGGTGGACCTACCGATCGCTGGCACCATCGCCGCAGGGTCGGTCGCTGATCGGCCTCTTCGGCCTGGCGAAGCGATGCGGATCATGACCGGAGCCCCAATTCCCGACGGAGCCGACGCCGTCGTGATGGTCGAGCTCACCGCTGTCGACGAGGACGACACCACGGTCAGTGTCAGGGGTGAGGTTCGGTCCGGCAACCACGTACGACCCGCCGGCGACGACCTGAAGGCCGGCACCGAGCTGTTCGAACCGGGCATCGTGATCACCCCGGCTCATATCGGGATGTTCGCCACGCTGGGCCTCACCGAAGTCGAGGTCGTCCGGCGCCCTCGCGTCGGCGTGTTCTCCACCGGCGATGAGCTCGTGGTGGGTCCCGAACCCCTCGGCCCGGGCCAGATACGAGACTCGAACCGCCCCCAGCTCTTGGCCCTCGTCGCTGAGGCCGGGCTCGAACCGGTCGACCTCGGGTGGTTGCCCGACGATGAGGCGGCGATCGAAGCCGCGCTGAGGGCCGGGGCGGAGACCTGCGACGCCCTGCTGACCAGCGGCGGTGTGAGCATGGGTGATTTCGATTTCGTCAAGACCCTGCTGCAACGCCTCGGCGAGCTGAACTGGATGCAGATCGCCATCAAGCCGGCCAAGCCGTTCGCATTCGGAACCGTCTTGGGTACTCCCATTTTCGGCTTGCCTGGCAATCCGGTGAGTTCGGCGGTCAGTTTCGAACTGCTGGCACGACCGGCGCTACTGAAGATGATGGGCTATAGCGACACCGAGCGCAGAACGGTGTGGGCGTTCACCGACGAGCCGCTGCTTCGCCAGCGGGACGGCAAGACCCACTTCATCCGGGTTCGGGTCGCCGAATCGATCGATGGCGCACCCCGAGTGCGCTCGGCCGGCGGACAGGGATCCCACCAGTTGTCGGGGCTGGCGATGGCGAATGGTCTGGCCGCCATCCCTGATGGCGAAGGGGTCAGCAGCGGCGAGAAGGTGCGCGTAGTGCTTCTCACCTGAGCTCAGTCGGCCACCCGCCGATACGGGCCCGACTTACCGCCGGTCTTCTCCCACAACGCAATGTTGCCGATGGTCATGTTCTTGTCGGCCGACTTGCACATGTCGTAGATCGTCAGGGCGGCGACCGTACAGGCGGTGAGCGCTTCCATTTCCACTCCGGTGCGATCAACGGTGTCGACGGTTGCTTCGACCTCGACGAAGTCGTCACCGAGTTCGAAGTTCACGACGACCGAACCGATCATGAGCTGATGGCAAAGCGGCAGGAGGTCAGGGGTTCGCTTCGCAGCCTGGATGGCCGCAACGCGAGCAACCGCCAGCACGTCACCCTTGGCCACCGCGCCCCGTGCGATCAGGCTGGTCGTTTCGGGGTCCATCGCAACCCGCGCCCGGGCCGTGGCCCGACGGTGGCTCGGCTCCTTCGGCGTGACGTCGACCATGCGAGCCCGACCCAGAGGATCGAGGTGGGTCAGCTCTCGTTCAGGCATGTCGACAGGGTAGTCCTCGGCCGCCCACCCAGCGGCCGACCTCGGTTGAGGGCTACCCGCCCAGCTGGCTCATCGACTTGGTCGGGCGGATGAAGTGCACCTGATTGATGGCGTGACCGGCCCACTTCTTCTTCACCTCGCTCCGGATCGCCTCGAGGATCTCGTCGTCTGAGGCGCCGCTTCTCAGCAGCGATCGGAGGTCGGTGTGCCCCAACGCGAACAGACAGTTGCGCAGCTGGCCGTCGGCGGTGAGACGCATCCGGTCACATGCTTCGCAGAACGGTTCGGTGACGCTGGCGATCACGCCGAACTCGCCCGACCCGTCGGTGAAGCGGAATCTCTCCGCCGGAGATGAACCTCTGGTCAGCGGTTCGAAACTGAACCGCGATGCCGCGGTATCGAGAATCTCCCGGGCGGTCACCACCCGTTCGTTGGACCACTGGCCCTGCGCGTCGAGTGGCATGAACTCGATGAACCTGACCGTCACTCCGCGGTCCTGGCCGAACTGGAGGAAGTCGAGTATCTCGTCGTCGTTGATCCCGCGCATCGGGACCACATTCAACTTCACCGGGTCGAAGCCGGCGTGCACCGCGGCCGTGATGCCGTCGAGCACCCGCTCGAGCTCGTTCCGTTTGGTCAGCTCGTAGAACCGATCGCGGTGCAGAGTGTCGATGCTGATATTGATCCGATCCAATCCGGCGTCGCGCAGATCGGCGGCGATCAGCGGCAACGTGGCGCCGTTGGTGGTCATCGACAGCTCGACACCGAGCTGGGACAGGCGCTGCACCAACAGCGGAAGCCGGGCTCGCACCGTAGGCTCGCCGCCGGTGAGACGGATCGATGTGACCCCCGCTTCTCGAACCAGGATCCCGGCGATCCGTTCGATCTCTTCGTAGGTGAGAATCCCGCCCCGATCGAGCCACTCCATGCCTTCTTCGGGCATGCAGTAGGCGCAGCGAAAGTTGCACCGATCGGTGACCGAAATCCGCAGATCGGTGTGCGCACGGCCAAAGGTGTCGATCAGCCGTTCTGCCATGGTGACAACGGTACCCCTCGCATGACTTTGGGCCAATGTCGGGAGATGCCAACAGATGGCCGAAGAGGTCGACTAATAATGGGCAGAGATACCCGTCACACCCAAGAAAGTGCCCCCTCGATGCCGCTGCCCCTCTGGCAAATGCTCATTCTCGCCTTCGTTGCGAGCCTCTGGATCGCCTGGCTCGTCGTTCCTTTCTTGCGTTCGCTTAGGGCCCGCGAGCACGACTCCATCGGGTCGTTCCGCCAACAGCTCAGCGCAATGGGACGGGCTCCTGAGGAAGTGATCATCGAACGGTCCGGGAGTCAGCTCGCCACCAGCCCGTCGAAGTGGCGGTCCCAGCCGGTCCACAATCGTCGGCGTCAGATCTTCCTCGCCCTCTGCATTTCCGCAGTCGTGTCATTGGTCGCCGCCATCATCGCCGGTGGGCTGTTCGTCGGTGTGCACCTCACGATCGACGTGCTGCTCGCCACGTTTGTGGCCTTCGCCAACCGGGCCGGCGCCCGCGAACTGGAACGCCGCGAGACGGTGATCTACCTCGACGAGTACGACCGAGACGACTACGACGACTCTCCCTGGGAGTACGCCGACGACGACGAACTTCTCGTCAACTACGGGTAAGCTCACAGTCCGCAAACGCGGGGGTGTAGCTCAGTTGGTAGAGCGCCTCGGTCGCATCGAGGAGGCCAGGGGTTCAATTCCCCTCACCTCCACGGGAACTCTTCGAGTTCCTCAGAGTTTGGCTTCGCAAACTCTCGGTCGGG
>JABDJU010000130.1 GCA_013003325.1 Acidimicrobiales bacterium | reverse complement strand
TTGTTGTTGTTGTTGTTGTTGTTGTTGTTGCTGTTGATGTTGTGGTTGGTGTGGTGGTGGTGATTGTTGTTGTCATCGTCGTCGTCGTCTTCATTGTTGTCGTCGTCATCGTTGTTGTTGTTGTTGTCGTCGTCGTCGTTGTTGTCGGCGCCGCCGCTGTGGTCGTGGGCGCTGCGGTGGTGGGAGGTCTGGTTGTGGCCGGGGGGCGTTGCGTGGTCTGAATTGTCGCGGCTTGGGTCGCCTCGGTCGTGGCCCACGTGGCCCGCACGGTGAGGGGCGGTTGGGTCATTGCCGGCGCGGCTTGAGCTGATGTCGCCGATGACTCGGTGGTGGTGGCCTGAGCGGTGGTTGTGGTTCGTTCGGTGGTGGTGGTCGAGTCTTCGGGGCCGGCGAGAGCGTCGACCACGTTCGAGTCGGCGCTGTCGATCGCCAGAGGAAGCCCGATCGCAAGAACGGCGATCAGGATGTACGCAGACGCAGTCAACCGTCCGCGCAAAAAGTGGTCGATTTGTCGGTCCATTTCAGAAGCTCCCACGCTACGCCTTTCGCAGAAGGCTAGACGCGGCTCATCGCGGACATCGGCGATGAGGACATTTCCCCATCGCCGATCGATGGTGTAGCGGCCCTAGCCGTGAACTTGGTTGACGGCGCTGAGAATCGCTCGCAGGGATGCGGTGGTGATGTCGGTGTGCATGCCCACGCCCCAGATTTCGGAGTCGTCGACCTGCATTTCCATGTAGCTCACGGCCTGCACGTCGGTGCCAGCTCCGATCCCGTGCTCGTGGTAGTCGAGCACTCGGATCTTCGTGCCGGTGTGGTCGGCGACCGCCGTAGCGAAGGCCGAGACGGAACCAGCGCCCTCACCGTCGATCTCGATCTCGGCTCCGTCGACCCGGATCAGGGCGTGGATCTTGGTTCGGTCGTGACCGGCCATGTTCTGGGACGAGGTGAACGAGACGAGCTCATAGGGTTTGGCCACCGAGAGGTAGTGCTCCCGGAAGGTCTCCCAGATCTCGTTGCCGCTGACTTCCTTGCCGGTGGTGTCGGTGATCTGCTGGATCACCCGGGTGAACTCGATCTGTAGCCGGCGGGGGAGATCGAGCTCCTGTTCGGTCTTCAGCAGGTAGGCGACCCCGCCCTTGCCGGACTGGCTGTTCACACGGATCACGTCTTCGTACGTGCGACCGACGTCTACGGGATCGATCGGCAGGTAGGGAACCTCCCACAGCGTTTGCTGCGTGGCCTCCATCGCCTCGAAGCCCTTCTTGATCGCATCCTGGTGGCTGCCGCTGAACGCGGTGTACACCAGATCGCCGACGTAGGGATGACGTGGATGAACCGGCAGCTGGTTGCAGTGTTCAGCGACGCGGCGGGATTCATTGATGCGGGTGAAGTCGAGCTCGGGGTCCACGCCCTGACTGAACAGGTTGAGGGCCAGGGTGACCACGTCGACATTGCCGGTGCGCTCGCCGTTTCCGAACAGTGTGCCCTCGACCCGATCGGCACCAGCCATCACACCGAATTCAGCAGCGGCGACTCCGGTGCCTCGATCGTTGTGCGGGTGCAGGCTGAGGATCACCGAGTCGCGGCGGTCGAGGTTGCGGTGCATCCATTCGATCATGTCGCCGTACACGTTGGCGGTGCTCATCTCGACAGTCGCCGGAAGGTTGAGGATCACCTTGTTCTCCGGCGTTGCCTCGAAGACATCGAGCACCGCCTCACAGACACGTTTGGCGAACGGTAGCTCGGTGCCGGTGAAGCTCTCGGGCGAATACTCGTACCGCACGCTGGTGCCTTCGAGCATCACCTCGTTCTTCTTGCACTCCTGGGCACCCTTGACCGCGATATCGACGATGCCGTCCTCATCGAGGCCGAACACCACCCGTCGCTGCACCGTTGAGGTGCTGTTGTAAAGGTGGACGATCGCGTTCTTTGCGCCGACGAGGCTCTCGTAGGTGCGCTTGATCAGCTCGGGTCGGGCCTGGGTCAACACCTGGATGGTCACGTTGTCCGGGATCAGGTCTTGCTCGATGATCGTGCGCACGAAGTCGAAGTCGGTATCGGACGCAGCGGGGAATCCGACCTCGATCTCGGTGAAGCCGACTTCGATGAGGTGCTGGAACATCATGAGCTTCCGCTCCGCGTCCATCGGCTCGATAAGAGCCTGGTTTCCGTCGCGCAGGTCGACACTGCACCACAGCGGCGCGGTGTCGATCACTCGACCGGGCCACGTCCGGTCGAGCAGCGCCACCTGTGGGAACGGTTGATATTTGTGGATCGGCATCACGCCGGGGCGGTTGTTCAGTGGGGTAGTCATCGTTTCTCTTCTATTCCTTCGTAGTTCTGTGCCTGGACTTGAGCGCGGTTCGGGGCGCTTCGCAGAGTGGTCAAGTTGTCCCGACGCGTCGTGTCAGACGGCCGGGCACAGAAGTCGAAGCTCGAGTCCGAGCGAGGACGCGACAAGCAGGGAGCGACCGGCACCGAAGGTGGGGCTCATCGACTGCATACTGTCCACCTTAATCGACAATCTCCCCGTTGCCGACCCTTTCGCCGAAGCGTTCCAGTCGCTGTACCACATCAGGATCGGCAACGCCGGAGGTCATGATGGCCTGTTTGATCTGCTCATAGATGTCAGATTCCGCGTTGCACAGCCGGCAATGGTCGAGATGTTCGGCCACGCGGCGAGTCTGGTCTGCGGGGAGTTCCCCGTCGAGGTGCTGCTGTAGAAGCTCCAGGGTTTCCCGGCACGTGAGCCGGCCCATGAGACGGTTCATCACATCGCTGATCAGGGTCATCATCGAGGTTTCTCCTGTGGGCGGTTGTTCAGCGTTTCGGGTGACAGGCGGGAGCGGATTCGCCGGCGTCCTCTATGCAGTCGGCTCATCACGGTTCCCACTGGAATGTCGAGCAGGTCGGCCGCTTCGGCGTAGGAGAGGCCGTTCACGTCGACGAGGTCGATCACCGACCGAAAGTTCGGCGGAAGGTCGTCGAGGGCGGCCTGCACCGCATGATCGAAAACCGGGTCGACGATCAGATCTTCGGGGGTGACGGTGTCGGGAACCTCTGCGGCGGGGTCATCGGGATCGTCGAAGAGGTAGGGCCTCTTCTTCTGTGCCCGGTTGATGTTGGTATTGCGCAGGATTGTCAGCAGCCACGCCTTCGGGTATGCGCCATCGAATCGGTCGATGGCGCGGTAGGCCCTCAGGAGGGTCTCCTGCACGAGATCTTCCGCGTCGACCGGATTGCGGGTCAACGTGTGGGCGGTTGCGAAAAGCAGCGGGATGTGTGGCTGGACATACCGGGCAAACCGCTCAGGCCCGACCGAGCTGTCTGCTGCGGTGCTGATGTCGGGCCTGTCCCGGCGCGATGTCATGACGACGACCACCTGATGGTGAACCTTCTAGTGGGCCCGATCATTCCGACATCGGCGCCGCCGCGTTGATCATCGGCGTGTTGATCATCGCGGTGCTGGCGTGATCGAAGTAGTTGGCCATTGCCTGTTCGACCGCCTCCGGAGCCTGCCGGTCGGTGACGGTCGCCGAGACGGCCGCCAGCATGTGGCCGAGCCAGTGATCTCGTTCCCTCTGACCGATCGCGAGGTGAGCGTGCCGCATGCGCAACCGGGGGTGGCCGCGCTCGCGGCTGTACTCGGGCGGACCTCCCCAGTACTGAGCCAGGAAGCCTGCGGTGGTACGGCGAGACTCGGACAGGTCAGCGGGATACATCGGGCGAAGCACATCGTCGCTCTCCACCCTGTCGTAGAACTCATCGACCAGGGCCAGGAAGAAGGCCTTGCCGCCGACTGCATCGTAGACCGAGATCGGCACCGTGTCAGCCACGTGGTCAGTGTAGGCAGCGCCGTTCCAACGGGACGGGTCAGCCCAGCACGACCATCAGCTCGGCGGCGCAGGTGACCACACCGTCGACCGTTGCCGTCCCGGTACCCTTGCCGCCCCGGGCCGACAGTCGACCGAAGGTCACCTCCAACTCCAGCGTGTCGCCGGGCTCGACCGGGCGTCGGAACTTCGCTCCGCTCACGCCGGCGAGGTAGGGGATCTTTCCCGCGAATCGTTCCTCGGCCAGAACCGCGCACGCTCCGGTCTGAGCCAGGGCCTCCACCTGAAGCACACCCGGCACTACGGGGCGCTCGGGAAAGTGCCCGGGGAAGAACCATTCATCACCGCTCAGACGCCACAGGCCCCGTACCCGCTCGCCCGGGGTGAGCTCGGTGAGTTCGTCTACGAAGAGGAACGGCGGTCGGTGGGGGAGCAGGTCGATCGGTGCGGGCAGCTCGGACACTACTGACCCGGGCCGATGATGATCGTGCCGTTGTGTCCGCCGAAGCCGAAGCTATTTGACATCGACGGTCCAGGGGTCCACGACCGCGGCTCACCGACCACCAGATCGATGCTCGGCAGTTCGGGGTCAGGCTGTTCGTATCCGGCGGTCTGGGGAATCAGCTCGTGTTCGATGGCGAGAACGACCGCAGCCGCCTCGAGGGCGCCGGCGGCGCCGAGGGCATGCCCCGTGATCCCCTTGGTGCTCGTGACGATCGGTCCCGGTTCGCCGAAGACCTTGGCCATCGCGTGCGCTTCGGCGGCATCATTGAGCGGAGTCGACGTGCCGTGGGCGTTGATATGCACGATGTCGCCAGGGCCCAAACCGGCATCTTCCATGGCGAGTTCCATCGAACGG
This sequence comes from Acidimicrobiales bacterium, assembly GCA_013003325.1. GTDB lineage: Bacteria > Actinomycetota > Acidimicrobiia > Acidimicrobiales > SZUA-35 > JABDIY01. Next base: position 1,073 of record JABDJU010000130.1, on the reverse strand, counting down.
ACCGCGCCGCTGCCGCCCGGGGCCGGGGCGGTGATGTGGTGGGCATCAGCGGTGCTCGCCGCTCCCAGCATCTCACCGATGATCGTGGCTCCCCGTTGCACTGCGCGATCCCACTCTTCGAGCACCAGCACCGCCGCACCTTCACCCATCATGAAACCGTCGCGTCGAGCGTCGAAGGGGACCGAGATCCCTCTGGTCGAAAGAGCTGTCATGTTGCCGAAGCCGGCGAGGGCGGTCGGCGTGAACGCCGCTTCTGATCCGCCGGCGAAGACGACGTCGCACCGTCCGTCGGCGACCATGCGCATCGCATTGCCGATGCTGTGGGTGCCGGCGGCACATGCGGTCACGGTGGCCTCGCACGGTCCCTGGAATCCGTGGCGCATCGACACGGCGGCTGCGGCTGCGTTGGGCATCATCATCGGGACCAGGAACGGTGAAACCCGTCGCGACCCCTTGACGTGCTGAATGACGATCTGTTCCTCGTTGGTGCCGATCCCGCCTATGCCCGTGCCGATCAGCGTGCCGATGCGTCCTGGATCGGCGTTGAGTGCGCCAGCGGTCTCAGCCGCTTCAGCGGCTGCAGCGATGGCGAACTGGGTGAACCGATCGGCGCGGCGGGCTTCTTTGGGGTTTGGGAAGTACGGGGTCGGGTCCCAGTCGTGGACGCGGCGCTCGTCGTCCGGTGCCGGCCCGATCAGGCCAGCCCAGAACGCCTCGCGCCCGGTGCCGCAGGGCCCGACGACCCCGAGACCGGTGATCGCTACCCGGCGCATGGCGACTACAGCTTCGCCACGATGAGGTCGTAGGCACCACCTACGGTCTCGACGCCTTCGAGTTCTTCTTCCTCCACCGACACGTCGAACTCTTCCTCGAGGGCCATGACGAGTTCGACGAGATCGAGGCTGTCGGCGTCGAGATCTTCGGCGAAGCGGGCTTCTTTGGTCACCGCCGATGCTTCGACCGACAGCACCTCCACGGCACATTTGGTGAATCGTTCAAAGTTTGTGTTGTCGCTCACGTCTTGTCTTCTTTCTTCGTGATGCTCTTGGGTTGACAGTTGCAGTGTGTAGATG
>JABDJU010000100.1 GCA_013003325.1 Acidimicrobiales bacterium | reverse complement strand
CCACCGTCCTGCGTAGATCGCGCTTCCGATGATGACCGAGTCGTACTGGGAGAGATCGGGATGCTGTTCGGGCCTTCGAACTTCGACCTGGAGCCCCTGTTGGGCCAGGATGTCAGCGATGTGATGCGCAACCGTACCCGTCGAACCGTATTTCGACCCGTACACGATGAGGACAGTCATCAGGAGGTCGCTCCCACGGTTTCTTCGTCGTCGGTGGGAACCATGGCGACGGCGCACTGGGCTCCGCGTATCACAGCTCGGGCGACCGATCCGAGTTCGCCCAGCCCGGAGTGATGGGCGTTCCCCAGGACGATCAGGTCGGCGTCGTTGCTGGCGTCGACCAATTCGGCGACCGGGTCGCCGTGGCGCACGTCCACCCGCACCGGGATCGCCGTGCGGTGATTGTCCCAACGAGACCGACTCACAGCTTCCACCAGCCTGTTGACCCGAGCGGCGGCTTCCACCTGTGCGTCGTGCAGGTTGGCGAAGGGGTTCTCGAGTCCCCCGAGAAGGGTGACATTCCATACCGACAGGGCGATCACCTCATCGGTACTGTCGGCCTGGTCAAGGGTCCACTCCAAGACCGAGCGGGCGCCAGAGCTGGAGTCGAGGGCAACGATGATCTTCCGGTTCACCGCCCCGATCCTTTGCGATGGACGGCCAGTACCGGCACGCTGGCCCGCTTCACGATGTCGATCGCAACGCTGCCGAACAGCAGCCGATCGAGGGGGCTCCGTTCCCGGGTTGACACGGCAAGAAGTGCGGCGCCGTGGCGGGCGGCGTAGGCGGCGATCTCCTTGGCTGGGTGATCGCTGTGGAGCACGTCGTAGTTGACGGTGGCGGTGTCTCGTTCTTGGAGTTCATGGGCCAGACTGCGCAGTTGGTTCGTCTCCAGCGGCATGTGGTCGAGACCGGGTGCGCCGGTCTTGGAGGGCACCGGCATCTCCTCACCGACCGAGATCAGCCATGGATCGAGAGCGAGCTCTTTGGAGACCCGCTCCACCGCAGCCAACAACCGGTCGCCCTCACCTCCAGGGTCGACACATCCGAACACCGCACCCTCGAGCACATAGGTGTCGACGTCGACCTCGGGCCCCACGATCACGCTCAGTCCAGCCGGCCGATGATGCACGATCTCTTCGGAAACGTTGCCGAGGAATCTTTGCGTGTGGGAGTGCCCTGGGCTGGACAACACCACGAGGGTGGCATCGTCCATCAGGTCATGGAGGCCGTTCTCAACCGAGATGCTGTTCAGTCGCACGATGACGTCGTCGGGCTCGACGCCGACATCGACCGTCCTCTGGCGCAACCCCTGCCGACGGTCCTCTTCGTCGATGGCCTCGGTGAAGAGCACGGTGGCCACGACGAGTTCAGCGCCGGTCTTGTCAGCGAACGCCTTTGCCGGCTTCAGGGCTCGCAACGATGATTTGGATGAATCGATGGGGACAAGAACCCGTTTGAACACTGTGAACTCCTTGATGGCTCTTGACGATGGTGCCTAGGGCCCAGGTTCTTACGAACTCGAACTACATCGCTAGGGCCTTTCGTCAGCGGTTCAGGGTGACGCGGCGGGACCTAAGCCCCTGTCACGGCGCAATCGGGCAAGGTCTTCTAGAGACATGAGCGAAGACGACCCCCGGGTAACACTGGAAGATCTCACCTCCGAGGAGTGCTGGGAGCTCCTGGCCCAACGGTCGATCGGACGACTGGCGGTCGTCATCAACAACAGTCCCGACATCTTCCCGGTGAACTTCAAGGCCTGGCACCAAGAGATCTACGTTCAGACCGCACCTGGACTCAAGCTCGCCGCCGCAGTGCTCAATCCGCAGGTTGCCTTCGAGGTCGATTCGATCGATGAGGCCGATCATTCCGGGTGGAGCGTGGTGGTCCGAGGCGAAGCAACCGAACTCGAGAATCTCGACGATCTGTTGTTTGCCCAGGACCTGGCGGTCGGTCCATGGGCGGCAGGAGTGAAGAGTCGATTCTTGCAGATCGTGCCGACCGCAATCGCCGGCAGGCGTTTGCCGACACGGACGCAGTGAGGCCCGGGTAGCCGGTCGGGCCCGCTGACGACGGGGAGAGTTGTGTCACTGACCGACGCTGTGGCCCGGGCCCACATGGAAGGCGCAACCGACGCCATGGTGGTGGTCAACCAGACCGGGACGATCAGTTGGGCGAATCGGGCGGCGGCGGAGTTGTTCGGCTTTCGGGATACCGGTCTCGCCGGCAAGGACCTGAACGATCTGATCCCGAGTCGCTTCCACGGCGAACACCTCCGGGTCCACGCCCAGTACATGGCCGACCCGCGGCCTCGATTCATGGGGGATCGACCAGACAGCCTGGTCGGCAAGCGAAAGGACGGGACCGAATTTGCCGCCGAGATCAGTCTCGGTTCCGTCACTGGAGAAGGCCACACGTCGGTCCTGGCCGTCATCCGTGACATAACGTCGTTGCGCAGCGAGCAGTCCGAGGCCGACGCCATCCGAGCGTCGCTCGACTCGGTCGGTGAAGCGGTGTACATGCTGGAGGTCGGCTCGCTCGAGCTGTGCTACGTGAACGATGCTGCGGTTCGGCTTTCGGGTCTCTCCGCAGCCGAGCTTCTGGGTGGCATCCGCTTCGATGAGCTCGCTCCCGGTCTGGGTCGGTCCGACCTCGAAGGCATTCTGGCGCCTCTGCTCGTGGGCGAACGCTCGCTCGTCACCTACGATTCGGTGCACCGGCGGGAAGGGTCCCAGGACCGCCACGTCGAGGTGATGGTCCAACGACCGAACGCCCGGACACTCGGCAAGGAGTGTCTCGTCGCATTGGTTCGTGACACCACCGAGCGACAACAGCAACTGCAACGGCTCGCCGCGTCGGAGCGGGCATTTCGTTCCGCCTTCGAAGACGCACCGGTGGGGATGGCGATCACCGACCTCGCCGACCCCTCGACCAGGCAGATCCTGGCAGCAAACGAATCCCTCGCCACCATGCTCGGACGTGAGGTCGGGGATCTGACCGGACGGGCCTTCAACGATCTAGCTGTGCCCGAGGAACGTGAATCGGCGGTGGAAGCAGCTCAGGGCCTGGCCACGGGTCGGTTCGATCTGCACCGCGGTCAGGAACGGTTCCTCCGTCCCGATGGTTCGGTGGTGACCGCCCACGTTTCAGCGACCGCGCTGCACACCGACGACGCACGTCGCGCCTTGTCTCACATCGTCGACATGAGCCGCATGCTGAGTGTCGAGTCCCGGCTGGCGAGGGTGGAAGAACGCGAACGAATCGCCGCCGAGCTCCAAGACAGCGTGATCCAACGACTGTTCGTAGCCGGGATGCGATTGCAGGGAGCGGGCGACAAGCCCGCCGAGCTGAGGGCCACGATGGAAGACGTAGTTTCCGAGATCGATGCCTGCATCGCCCTCACCCGCGACACGATCTTCAACCTCGAGTCTCGACGCGGCTAGGGCTGGTCAGTCGACCAGAATGCCGAGTTCGTGTGCGTCGCGCTCCAACTTCTCCCGGTGGTCCGGATGGGCGATGGCTATGAGAGCACGGGCCCGCTGCCGGATCGACCTCCCTTGCAGTTCAGCGATGCCGTACTCGGTGACGACCTTGTCGACCGTGTTCTTCTGGGTCGTCACCACCGCACCGGGGGAAAGGGTGGGGGTGATCTTGGATACCGAGCCGTCCCTCGTGGTGGAGCGCAGCACAACGAATCCCTGACCACCCTTGGAGTACTGGGCCCCTCGGGCGAAGTCGGCTTGGCCGCCGCTGCCGGAGAAGTAGCGGGTCCCCAACGTTTCGGACGCACATTGGCCGAACAGGTCGACTTCCAACGTGGCGTTGATAGACACGAAGTCGTCTTCCTCTCCGATTCGGCGCGGATCGTTGACGAGGTCCACCGGAACGAACTGGACCAGGTCGTTGTTGTCGACGAAGTCGTAGAGCCGTCGGGTTCCGAGGGCGAAGGTTGTGACGACGTAGCCCCGATGGGTGTTCTTGCGGAGGCCGGTGACGGCCCCACATTCGACCAGATCGACGATGGGGTCGGTGAGCAGCTCGGTGTGTACGCCGAGGTCTCGATGGTCGGCCAGGAACGTCGCCACTGCGGATGGGATGGCGCCGATCCCCAGTTGCATGGTGGAGCCATTCCTGATCCGGTCGACGATCGACGCCGCGATGGCGCGATCGATGTCGCCTGGTTCGGCAGGGGGCACCTCGATGAGGGGGGTGCTCGCTTCGCACCACGCCAACACGTCGGCGACGTGCAGCCGGTTCCCCCCGTGGGTCCGAGGCATCAGCGGATTGACTTCGAGGATGAAGGGCACCTTGCCGATCAGGGCTGCGGCGTAGTCTGCGCTCAGTCCCAGCGAAAAATACCCATGGTTGTCCGGAGGGCTTGCCGCGGCCAGCACTGCGACCGGTTTCTTGTCGGCCATGAACTGGGGAACTTCGCTGAAGTTCGCCGGTGTGAACTCGCACTCGCCTCGAAGATAGGGTCCCCGGACGACGTGGGAGAGGAACCAGGACACGTGGTCCAGGTGGCCTCGGTAGGCGCCGTGCAGGTAGGGCCGGTCCCGCAATGCGTGCATCTGGTGAATCCTCACGCCGGTGAGGAAATGGGCTCGCGCTTCGAGGGCATCGAGCAAGGCGACCGGCTCACCGTTGGCGATCGGGACGACGACGTTTGACCCGACCGGAAGATACTTGACCAGCTGTTCCGCCAGATCGTCCACCGTCAACGGAGTGCGGCGGTCACCGGAGATCACTCCCAGCGGGCTCTCGAGGTATCTCACCAGATCAGTGTGGGCCTGCGGCGGGCCAATCATTAGGGGCGAAGGTCAAAAACCGAGCCAACGACGGTTCACAGATCGATGACCTCGATACCCCACAGCCAGGCCAGTGCCTGAAGCGCCCTTCGATGATCTCCGTAGGCCAGTCCGTAGTGGTGCTCGAGTCCTTCCGACAGCACCGTTCGGTAGATCCGATCGACCGGTGTTTCCATCGCTACTACCCCAGACGTGCCGACAAAGGGTGCCGGCTTCGCCAGCAACTCGCCGGCGCCGACCGCCAGCCGAAGCTGACCGCGCGATCGGGTGAGGCGAGCAACGGTCACCGCGCCAGGACGAAGTCCGAAGTTGACGGTGAAGGGCATGTGGCGATTCGGGTGCTCGGCGACCTCGATCGGCACCGTCGGATCCGCCATCGACAGGGGAGCGACGCCGCAATGCCAGAACACTGCAGTGTTGGTGGTGGTGTCGAGCTCGACGAGGTCGGCCAGAAACGACGGCCGCTCGGAGATTTCGGCGAGCATGAGCATGGTCAGGGCCCCGAACGCGTCGGCTTCGCAGGCGCTGGGCAGGCCGTCCTCGGTGAGCATTGAGAGGGGCCCACATGCCGCACCACCCCACTGTGTGAAGCACTCGGGCCAGCATCGCACAGCTACGGCGTCCCAATCGTGGAGGTCGGACAACTCGGATAATCCGCCCTGCAGGCGGAGGCTGCGGTCGGTCGCTGCAGGGTCGAGTTCCTCGGCACCGGTCGCACCATGGGGGAGCGCTACCGGCGTCTCAACCTGAGCGGATCGATCGAAGAGATCCTCCATGGCGACCTGTTGAAACGTGGTACCGATCACCAACGGATCGTCGGCCACGTCGCACGCTTCGAACCCCGGAGGAGGTTCGCCCACGATCCCGATGTGGGCCATGCCTAGCCGCTGTGCCGTTCTGGTGGCAGCCGCATGCTCGGCTGCGGTGAAGGCATCGGCCTGCGGGTGGGCCGAACCGGTTGCGGGCCAGCCGGCGATCGCTCGGCTCATATCTTCCTGGGTTCCGGGGTCATCTGGATGGCCGTGGATCCCGGTCACATCACGGCCCCGAACACCGAGGCTGAAGGCGGCCAGGTTCGCCCCGCAGAGCGAGTTGCGCTGCAATCTTCCGCCCTTGGCTGCTTCGGGAAACGACCAGAGGACGACCCTGGCCGTCGGGGCCGCACCCTCGAGAGCAGCGAGTGAGAGCGACGCGTCGGCGAAGGTTGCGAACGCGACGACCAGCAGATCGGCCACAACGGAGCCCGACACGTGCTCGCTGATCTCCTCTGGACTCTGGAGCGCGACGGCGTCCCCGATCACGTCAGGGACCGATCGTCGCAGAAGCTGCAGCGCTCCCTCGCACAGGGCGGCGCCGGACTTCAGATCGAACGTCGGCCTACCCACCGCCACGAACATCGCTGAACCCGGAGATTCCGTGACGTCATCGGCAGGCATATCGACATCATCCGGGCTCGGGCCCCGGGGTTGCAGGGTCGAACGTCCCGCCGCCATATGGACTTCGCCCCCGCAGGCGGGTCTTCTATCGTGGTCCCGATGCTGAACGCCGACGAATTGGTCCCGACCCGGCTCTCACGACGTGTTGCCCCCCTTCCCGCCGTGCTCGCCGAAAACGGACCGGTCTTCGATGATCGGCCGAACGTGCTCGCCGACGCATCGGTGGAGGCGGCCCGGACGCCGATCGAGGCTGGTGAGCTGCCGCCGGCGTTCGTGCGGGCCGGACCGCGGGCCGAGCTTGCTTTCGATCCCGCCGATGTTCGGGCCGGGCTCGTCACCTGCGGAGGCCTCTGCCCTGGACTCAACGACGTGATTCGCAGCATCACGTTCTCGCTGCTGTATCTGTACGGGGTCGATCAGATCGACGGTTTCCGATACGGCTATGCCGGTGTTGCGGGCGAGGATCCACCGCCTCTGGCGTTGAACCACGATGTCGTCGACTCGATTCATCGGGAGGGCGGCACGCTGCTCGGATCGAGCCGTGGCCCCCAGGACGTCGACCGGATGGTCGACAACCTCGTTCAGCGAAAGATCTCGATCCTGTTCTGCATCGGCGGTGACGGTACGCTTCGCGGAGCATCGGCCATCTCGGCCGCAGCAGCGCGCCGAGGCATCGATCTCGCTGTGGTCGGCGTGCCGAAAACGATCGACAACGATCTGCTGTGGGTCGATCGAAGCTTCGGTTTCCCGACCGCGGTTGAGATGGCCACCGAGGCCATTTCGGTGGCCCACAACGAAGCCCGTGGCGCCTTCAACGGAGTCAGCATCGTGAAGCTCATGGGAAGGCATTCCGGTTTCATCGCTGCCCATGCAACGCTGGCAAACCCCGACTGCAATGTGTGCTTGGTCCCCGAGGTTCCCTTCGAGCTCGATGGCCCTTCGGGCTTGCTCGCCTTTCTGGATCGTCGGTTGGCGCGATCCAGGCATTGTGTGATCGCGATCGCTGAGGGTGCCGGACAGGGTTTTGTGGCAGCCGACGGATTCGACGAGTCGGGGAACAAGCGGCTCGGCGATGTGGGCACCTTCCTCCGAGACCGGATCACCGAACATTTCCATACCACCGGTCTACCGGGGACCGTGCGCTACATCGATCCCAGCTACCTCGTGCGAGGCGGACCAGCCAACGCGGTCGACGCAGAGTTCTGTGTGTCGCTGGGTCAGCACGCGGTTCACGCAGGCATGGCCGGGTTCACAGATGTGATGGTCGGTCACTGGAACCAGCGCTTCACGATCGTGCCGCTACAAGCCGCGACACAGCGTCGACGTCAGCTCGAACCCGAAGGTCCGATCTGGCAGCGGGTCGTTCAGACCACCCGTCAACCGGTCTTCACCAACGGTCCGCCCACCGATCGAACCTGACCCGCTCCTGGACGAAGTGCCCTAGCCGTCGGCGCTGAGATGCTCTGTGATTGAGGGTGCGACATACCCATTGACGCAAGGAGTTCTCATGGCTGCCCAAACCCCTCATACCGCCCACGACCAGCTCCAGGCCGACCTCCGCCTTCTGGCGAGACGGGTCACCGACCTGGCCGCCCGTCTCGACAATTGGACCGGCAATCTGGACCCTGCCTACGGCGACCGGCTCACCTCGCTGCAATCCTCACTCGACGACCTTCGTGACGACGTCGACAAATGGGAGCAGGTGGAGATCGGGATACCGACAAAGGTCAGGCATCTCGCCGACGAGATCGATTCGTTCGAGATCGACTTCAGAGCTGTGACCGAGACCTCCGCTCCCGACTACGAGCTGGCCATGGACTCACAAGTCCGCAACTGGAAGTCTCGCCTCGACGCCGTGCGACTGCAGGGTGTGCTCGGCTCCATGGAGTTGCGGGATGAGCTGGAGGAACTCGGTCACCGGCTCGAACACGCTCGGGCTGGGGTGATGATCGAGCTGCAAAACGTTCTCCATGACAGTGGCGACGTGGTGGTCGACCTGCGCGACGACGTCGAAGAAGTGCTGACCGACGTCAGGCACGGCCTCGAGCGGGCCTACGCCGCCATCTTCGATCGTTGACCCTTACGGGGTCAACCGCAGGGGGGCTCCTCGTCGCCGTCGAGCCCAGCCTGCACGCGCCCGAGGGTCTCGGCGATGGTCTCTCCTTCGAGCCTGGTGAAGGTCGGCGGACCTGACGTTCGTTCGTGATGGGCCGAGAGGACCTCGTCGTCCTCCCGCAGGGCGAACAGCACGCCATCGGCGCCGTCGACCAGCGGGCAGTGACCTCCCTCGACCACCGGGCAGTCGTGTCGACTTGCCGATGGACCGGCACACACCATGACATCGAATCCTCGCCGGTTGGCCTCGGCGGTTCCAGTCCACTGGTACGACCCGGTTTCGACGAGCAGACGCTTGCGTCCAGGCGATGTGGCGTGCCACGTCGGCACCGATCCGGTGGTCGACACCGTCAGTCTCACGCTGGTCCAGTCGTCGTCGGGGAGGCCGGCCGCGCCACGGCCACACAGCATCAGTCTCATCTGGCGATTGCGGGTGGCGGTGAGTGCTTGAAGGTTCGGAATACCGCGGGCGGCAGCCTGTTCGAGCAGTGCATCGAGCAACCAGGGGCCGAGCCAGCCTCGGCTCGCTCGATCGACGGTGATTCCCAGCTCGGCATCCCCGTCGGACATGGGGGCGAAACCCGCCTCAGCAACGATCGTGGATGTACCGTCGGCGGCCACGTCGTCGACGACCAGCAGCAGACCATCTTTCCGGTCGGCAACGTCGGCCCAGGCTTCCACCGCAGCACGCGGAGGGAATGCACCGCTGAAGAAGCGTCGCTGGAGGTCCTCGATCGACAACCGGTGGTACAGCGCGTCGAGTCCTTCGACATCGTCGAGCGTTCCAACCCTGATGACCAGCCGTCGCCCATTCTCGAGAGCGGCGGTCCGGATGGCGGTGTCGTCGGCCGAGGTTGTCATGAGCGGGCCCTGTCGGTGCGCTCGAGGTAGCTGCGTGCCGCGTACCAGGCGAGAAGGGCGGCGACAGCGGTTCCGACCGGAATCAGACTGAACAGCGCGCCCTGGGTCTCCCGAAGCCAGTCGGAGCGCCTTTCGAGCTGGGGGTTCAACCAGAGATACAGGGTGCTCGTCACGATCAATGTGAGCGTCGCCGCAACCATCGCTGCGAGCAGGGGCGTCCGGTTCGCCCGTCGGCTGCTCTCGACGCCACTCATTCGGACGTCGTCTCCTTGGCCAGAGCCTTGGTCCATTTGCGAATCAGTTTCGAGGCCCAGGCGTAGTGACTCGACGTTGCGGAGACCATGTAGGCCCCGACCGAAGTCGATCCGGTCCACCGATAGCGTTTCTTGGTGAACAGGTCATCGTTCCCGTAGGACTCGATCACCGCAACGATCTGATCATGTGTGCGCCTCAGCCGGCTATCCACGTCGGACCATTCGTCATCTCTGGTTCGCTCGAAAATGGCCTGGTTCAGAGCGGGCGTTTCAGCCCAGGTGTAACCGGGGGCGGGCTGCTGTGGCGTAGTGCCGGCCGACCCTTCACGCTCCCAGCCCAGCGCCATTTCGTGCCACGCATGGAGGTGAGCCAAGAGGTCTTTGACCGACCATGCGTCGCAGGCTCCCGGAGTCTCGCGTTGCGCCTCGGGCACTGCGTCGACGGCGAGCCACAATCGATCGAACTCGTGCGCGGCGGCATCGACCAGTTC
>JABDJU010000082.1 GCA_013003325.1 Acidimicrobiales bacterium | reverse complement strand
CCGCCACCCCACCCAGGCCCAGTTCGGAATCACCCAGGGCGGGGTCGATCTCGACCTCAGGGCGGAGTCGGCCCGGCGCACGGTCGAAATCGGCTTCGATGGCTATGCGGTCGGAGGGCTCAGCGTGGGCGAGACCCGAGAGGCGATGGTTCCGGCCCTGGCGGCCGCAACTGCGGAGCTACCTGTCGACCGTCCTCGGTATTTCATGGGGCTCGGCGACCCGATCGGGCTCATCGAGGCGGTCAACAACGGGATCGACATGTTCGACTGCGTGCTTCCCACCAGGCTGGCCCGGCACGGTACCGCCCTCACCTCGGCCGGCCGGCTGAACCTGAAGCGAGCCGAGTTCGAAACCGACGATCAGCCGATCGACCCCGAGTTCGACCATCCGCTCTCGGCCCGCTACAGCCGGGGCTACATCCGTCACCTTCTCAAGGCCGGAGAGCCGACGGCGGGCCGGATCATCACCCTTCACAACCTCGCATGGTTGGCCAACCTCACCAACCGAATGCGGTCAGCGATCGCCGCCGGAACGTTTCAGCAACTACGGGCAGAGATCCATCAACGCTGGTCGTAGCGCCGTTCCATTTCGGGGGGCTCAGCAGCCGACGCCCAGCCACACCGGGAGTGGTCGGGTGGTGCCGGCCACCGTGGCGGTGCCCGCTTCATTGAACTCGACCGAGCCGCCGCCATCCATCTTCATGATGTCCTTGTAGCCCTGGGCGTCGAGCCACTGCACCATCTCGTGGGCGGTCATCGATGTGGTCGAACCCAGCATCACGGTGGAGGGAGCCTTGAAGGCGACGAAGGAGTGACGGGTGGTGTTGAACGTGTGGTCCTGACCGGCGGTCTCCACGTTGTAGTCACCATCGACGACCATCGAAATCCCGCCGACGGCCCAGTCCCACCCCTCTTCCTTTCCGTCCCACTTGGTGGGGTCGTACCAGGGGGTGCCGGGATTCTCGTCCCAGAAGTTCGCATGCAGCTGGAGCATGCTGTTGTCCTTCTGAACCAGGTTGGACAGGATGTTGATGTACCCGACGTCGTCGGCGAACTTGGCGCTGAATTCGGAAACCTCGCCACCCTGGCCGATCCGCCGTGAACCTAAGATTCCACGGCTGTTGTCGTCGCCGACATTGTTCCGGGACGGCAGCGGGGTGCCGTCGATGCTCGCAAAGCCGATGTGCTCGCTGAAGGGCACCGGCCCGTCGCGGTGAACCCAGTTGGCGTTGATCGATACGACGCGGCAGCGATGCGACGATGCCGTGAGATCGGTGGTCAGATAGTCGAACTCGACCGCCCGTCCTCCGGGGATGGCGACCACGTCATCGAGCAGCGAGCACGGTGCGGGTTGAGTGACCGGGTGTTTGCGGGTGAGTTCGGGTTGGGTCACCCAGTACACCGCCATCTCCTCTCGAGAGATCGCGGGCACGGTGGGGGTCTCTTTCAAAAAGCTGACCCAATAGTTGAAGCCGGCCTCATCGGGGCGGCGGCTCAGCAGGTTCTGGTAGAGCAGACCTTCGACGAACTCTTCGTCACTCACCTCGGCCCAGAGGCTCTGGTACTCGGGTCCCTCCGACATCCACCGGGCGATGGCAAACGGATCTTGGGTTTGGGAGAAGATGTCGCTCCAGTATTCGAGACCGGCGCCGTCGGGCACCCGTCCGAAGAACAGGCGGTAAAGGCGGACCGTGATCTCCCCGGGCTGTTGGCACAGCACCGATTCGATAGGCGGGTTGATGTCGTCGTCGGCGGCTGCGACCGGATCGATACCGACGACCGCAGTCAGGGTCGTGAGCAGCACGATGCTGACAAGAAACAGTTTGCGCAGTCCACCCTGCGCGGCCGGTTGTGGCGACATGAAAGACCAACCCTAAAGATTTTGAGTGAGTGTTCGTCCTTGGTTTCGGCCCAGCTCCCACCAGAACTTGAGCCGCTGGGTGAGACTACCCAACTTCACGGGGCGGGTGCCGATCGAGCAGCATCGCATCGCCGAACGAACCCACCGAGTAGCCGCGATCGATCGCCGCCGCGTAGAGCTCTCGCCAGTCGGGTCCGATGAATGCCTCGACCAGAACGAGCAGCGTCGAACGGGGCATGTGGAAGTTGGTGAGCAGGAGGTCGACCACCTTCCATTGGAACCCTGGGCGAATGAAGATGTCGGTGGTGCCGCTCATGGACCCGGTCGCCGCCACCGTTTCCAACGTGCGCACAACGGTGGTCCCCACCGCGACCACCCGATCGGCGGCGACGATGCTGGACCAGGCACCGGGGGCGACGGTGAAACGCTCTGAATGCATCACGTGATCATCGAGCCGCTCGGCCGTGACCGGAGCGAATGTCCCCAGCCCGACCTCGAGGTCGACGGTGGCGATGGCGGCCCCGGCCTCCCGGCAACGCTGGATCAGCCCGTCGGTGAAATGCAGGCCGGCGGTCGGGGCTGCCACCGATCCGGGCCGTTGGGCGTACACGGTCTGGTAGCGATCGGGATCTTCGGGCTGGGAGCGAATATAGGGCGGGAGTGGGAGCACCCCGACCCGTTCGACCTGGGCTTGGTCGAGTATCCGCACCAGCCTGGTGCCGTCCATTTCGTCGACCAGCTCCACCACCGGTGCGGACCCGTCGAAGAGGACCGTGCCCGTCGGGAGCCGCCGGCTCGGTTTGACCAGTGCGGTCCACAGCCCTGGGTCTCCGGTCGGGGCGAGCAGCAGAACCTCGGCCGCTCCCCCGGTTTCTTTGCGGAGCCGAAGCCGGGCCCGCCGAACCTTGGTGTTGTTCACCACGAGCACATCGCCTGGCATGAGGAGGTCTGGCAGGTCGGCCACCGTGTGATCCCGAACCTCACGCAGATCGCGGGCGTCGAGCAGCCGAGCCGAGTCACGGGGGTCGGCCGGGCGCTGGGCGATCTGGGCCTGCTTCAGGGGGTAGTCGAAGTCGTCGATTTCGGCTCCGACCGGTTCCACGGTTTCGACTAGAAGAGCGTAGTGTCGGCGTCGCCGCCGTTGTCCGGCGCGGTGAGCCCGAGGTGTTTCCAGGCCTTCGCCGTCGCCAGCCGTCCGGCCGGGGTTCTCACCAGGTATCCCTGCTGAATCAGGAAGGGCTCGATGACGTCTTCGACGGTGTCTTTGGGTTCGCTCACGCTGATTGCCAGGTTGGACAAACCGACCGGCCCTCCGCCGAACTTGGTGCAGATCGACTCGAGCAACAACAGGTCGACTCGATCGAGGCCGCCCTTGTCGATCTGATTCATCTCAAGGCCTTGCAGTGCAGCATCGAGATCGACCACACCCGAGCCGCGCACTTCGGCCCAGTCTCGCACCCTTCTGAGGAGACGATTGGCGATGCGGGGGGTCCGCCGGCTCCGGGCGGCGATCTCCCGTGCGGCATCTGCACCGATCTCAATACCGATGATGTCGGCTGCCCGGGTCACGATCGCCTGGAGGTCATCGGTGCTGTAGAAGTCGAGGCGAAAATGGTCGCCGAACCGATCTCGCAACGGGCCGGTGATCAGCCCGGTTCGGGTGGTGGCACCGACGAGGGTGAAGGGTTCGACCGGCATGCGGATCGATCTGGCGGCCGGTCCGCTACCGATCATGACGTCGATCTGAAGATCTTCCATCGCGGGGTAGAGGACCTCTTCCACCTGGGTCGGGACGCGATGGATCTCGTCGACGAACAGGACGTCGCCAGACTGGATCTTCGACAGGATTGCAGCGACATCGCCGGGTTTGACGAGCGCTGGACCGCTCGTGATCTGGAGTTCGGCGCCGAGCTCGTTTGCCACGATTCCGGCCAGGGTGGTCTTACCGAGTCCCGGAGGCCCTGCGAACAAAAGATGGTCGGCCGGTTCGTTGCGGGCCCGCGCCGCAGTGAGGATGATGCTCAACCGTTCCTTGAGATCGTGCTGGCCGACGAACTCATCGAGAGTTTGGGGTCGCAGACCGATCTCCAGCGCGAGCTCTTCGGTGTGTTCGGGCTCGGGAGGAGCGCCGGTCAGAATGATGTTCTCCCGGACCATCAGAAGCTGGGCTCCATCTGCTTGAGCGCCTCTTTGAGCATCGCTCCAGTATCACCTTCATCGATCAGCTCTCCCGACAGGAGCGACGCTGCGGTCTTGGCGTCGGTCATCGAGTACCCGAGGGTCAACAGTGCATCGATCACGTCGGCGACGCCGTCGTTGCCAACCGACGTGAGGCCCCCGCCAATAGTCGCAGTGTCCGGGCTTGACAGGTCGACCACTAGCTTGTCTTTCATCTCGACCAGCACACGCTGGGCAGTGGTCTTCCCGACTCCGTTCACGGCTTGGAGCGCAGCGATGTCGTCGCTACCGACGATGGCGGCAAGTTCGGCGGGCCCATAGGTGTTGAGGATCGACAGGGCCAGCGCCGGGCCGACTTTGGGGGTAGCGACCAGCGTCTCGAGGGTCGCGACCTCGCTCTGGGTGCAGAAGCCGATCAGTTTTTGTTCCCCTTCTCGGATGAACTGATGGTGGGTGTAGAGCAGGGTTTCGCCTTCGAGGTCGATCTGATTGAGCGTGCGATCATTGACCGCAACCCGGTAGCCGATGCCCGAAGCCAGCTCGATGAGTAGCTCGTGGCGGTCGCGGTCGATGTGGGTGATGTAGCCACGGAGCGAACCGATCATCGACGTACCCCCGACATCGCGTTGCCGGCGAGTTCGCGCTGGCCGAGCAAGGCTCCGGTGGGGTCGAAGGCAAGATGGCAGAGAGCGATCGCGGCAGCATCAGAAACGTCGGCAGGCTTCACCGTCTCGGTCAACCCGAGCATCTGTTGCACCATCGTTTGCACCATCTCCTTGTCGGCCCGCCCGTCGCCGGTGACCGCTGCTTTGACCTCGTTGGGAGAATACTCACGTACGTGACAGCCCATTGCGGCAGCTTCGGTGATGATCACCCCGGCGGCTTGGGCGACGCGAATGCCGGTGGTCGTGTTGCGCTGGATGAACACCCGTTCTACGGCAACGATCTTGGGGGTGAACTCCTCGATGAGGTCGCGGATCTCTCGCTGGAGTTCGGCCAGGCGAACCGGGGCCTGGCGTTCGGGGTCGGTTCGGATCAGCCCCATCGCCACGGCGTTGGCCGTCCTGGCCCGGCCGGGCTGGAGCACGGCGAACCCACAGCGGGTCAGACCGGGATCGACCCCCATGACGAACATACGTTTGATGCTAGCCGAAGGGGCATGGCCAAACGGTTTCTCAGACCGAGGAGGGCGTGCGTCCCAAGTCGCTGCGGCGGGGCGCCCGAGCACGAGCGCGGCTCGCCATGCGCTGCATCAACACGTCGATGAGGGAGACGAGCACCACCTTGACCTCGTCCCGGTTCGTGGCCGACATGTGCATGATCGGAATCGACGGCGCAAGCGACAGACCATCTCGAATCTGATCTGCGGTCGTGTCAGGCGATCCGGGGAAGTTGTTCACCGCCACGACAAAGGGGATGCCACGAGACTCGAAGTAGTCGACCGGCCCAAAGGAGTCTTCGAAACGGCGGGTGTCGACCAAGACGACCGCTCCCAGCGCGCCATCGGTGATCCGATCCCACATGAACGAGAATCGGGACTGGCCAGGGGTCCCAAAGAGGTAGAGCACCAACTCTGGGGACACGGTGATTCGCCCAAAGTCCATCGCCACCGTGGTCGAGGTCTTAGAGTCGATCTTGCTCACATCGTCGACGCCGTCGGCGGCGGTGGTCAACGCTTCCTCGGTGCGCAGCGGCGGAATCTCGGAGACCGAGCCGACAAAGGTCGTTTTGCCGACACCGAATCCGCCGGCGACGATGAACTTCGCCGATGTCGCACGGCCGCTTCTCGACGGGGCTGTCGGCGTGTTCGGGGGTGGTGGGTTGGTGATCATTTCAAGGTCTCCAGCGGGCTAAAGGCTAAGAATTGCGGCACGGATGTCGGTGAGTGAGGACAGGTCGATCTCAGAGGTGGCGGTACTGTGGGCGATCAGCACGTCGTCGGATACCAGGTCGGACACCAACACGTGAGCGGTGAGCATCGGCAGTTGCAGTTCGGCGGCGATCTCAGCAACGGAGATGGACATCTGAGCGTTCACGTGTCGCGCGATGTCGAGCTTCTCGAACTGAAGCTTCTGGACGTCGGCTGAGCGGTTGAGCTCCACCAGGGTCTCGAATTGCAGGTTTTGGACCTCGGAACGGGTACGGCCGCCCGTCACCAAGAAGGAACGAACAACCGTCTGCCCGACGACATCCTCTTCGTCATCGAACTCCATCCG
Source organism: Acidimicrobiales bacterium (assembly GCA_013003325.1). Lineage (GTDB taxonomy): Bacteria > Actinomycetota > Acidimicrobiia > Acidimicrobiales > SZUA-35 > JABDIY01. The sequence goes on along the minus strand of JABDJU010000082.1, from coordinate 4,693 downwards.
ATCAGACTCCTAGGGTGTTCTTCAGACGTTCGATGACCTCGGGCGACAACATGGTCCCAGCCTTCTCGGCCAGGAGTGTCACTTCGTAGCCAACCAAGCCGAGGTCGACGGTGTGATCGCACACCACGCCCAGGCTGGCCCGATTGTTGATTCGAGCGACCAGGATCCAGCCTTGACCGGTCTCGATGACCTGGCGCACGACCGGATGCAGATCGAAGGTATCTGCAGCAGAGTCGGTCAGACTGGCGAGCCCGCTGGTGATCGCGGCGAACTGGTCGGCCTGGGTCGCATCGATGCCGTTGCTGGCAGCGAGATGCATCCCGTCGGCTGACACGGTTTGGGCGTGGGTGACCCCGGGGGTCTCCTGCGCAAACCGTTCGAGCATGAAGTCGAGTTCGGCTGGGTTCATGACATTTCTCCGTGATTGGCGGTGGGCTGGGCTTCAGAGATCTGTTCTGTCGATTCCGAACCAGCCTTCTGGACTCCCCGCTGGAATCCTGCAAGATTGGCTCCGAATCGGGCGGCAACGGTCGGTGCCGCACCGGGCGCGGTGGCCGGCTGCTCGCGACGAGGGTCGCGGGCGGCTGTCTTCTGGGAAAGCGACGACGCCCCCGGCACCCGTTTCACCGAGCCAAATCCGGCCTCGGCCGGTGGGGTCACATTTGCGGGCTGGGGTACGGGCTGGGATGGCGGCTGTGCCTCTGGGCTCGCAGCGATGGGTCGCCGGCGGTCGGGCACGGCGGTGGCTTCGCCCTCTGCCCGCGCGGTGGCCTGCTGGAACCCGGCGAGGTTCTGATTCGGGTGGACGGCGTGAGGAACGGAGTGGGCGGGGGCCGAACCGAAGGCCGCCTCTTCGATCGAGGGCAACGTCTTGGGGACCCGCTTGGCCAGATCGCCGCCCTCGGCAACCACCGGTCGAGCTGCTGGCACCGAGTGACGATGCACCGGAGCCGGAGGCGTGGGGTCCTGGGCAACGGGAGCTGGCGGTGTCTGAGCAACGGGCGCCGGCGGTGTCTGGGCGACGGGCGCGGCCGCTGTGTGTTCCACCGGAGCCACCGGAGCTGAATCGGCCGTCGGTGCGGCGGCGGGCACCTCCTCCTGGGCGAACGCTGGTGCCGGTATGGTCGGCCGCTCCACAGGCGAGGCGGCTGGCGGGTCGAGCGGTGCTGCGACGACCTCGGTCTCGAAATCGGCCGGGCTTGGTTGTTCCACCTCCGCCGGGGCTGCCATCAGCGCTTGGGCGGGCGGGGCGACATGACTGCTGTGGCCAACCGGTTCTGTCGGCTTGGCCTCGACCTCAGGTTGGTCCACGACAGCGTCGGCCGGATTGCCGATCGCCTGATACACGGTTTCGGGGAACTGCACCCTGGCGATCAAGCCGCTGGGCACACCGGCGTGGAGTTCAACCTTCAGATCGTGCCGGTAGGCGAGACGACCGACTACGTACAGCCCGAGAAATCGCGACGGCGTCTCGGTGAGTCGGGCGGCGTCGATGATGCGCTGGTTGTTGACCTTGAGCTCCTCGGTGCTCAGTCCGATGCCCCGGTCGGCGACTGAAATCACAAGCCCCTCGGGTCCTCGACGGGCCATAACGTCAACCGCTGAGCCAGGCGGCGAGAACATCAGCGCGTTCTCGATGAGCTCGGCGAGCAGGTGACCGATGTCGGCAACGGCGGCGCCGTTGATGAGTGCTCTGGCGTCGTCGTCCACGTTCACCCGGTCGTAGTCCTCGACCTCGGACAATGCGGACCGCACAACGTCAGCGACCGGAATGGCTTGACCGAAGGAACGGCTGGTCTTTGCTCCGGCGAGCACCAGGAGCGACTCGGCGTTGCGGCGCATGCGGGTGGCGAGATGATCGACCAGGAAGAGCTCTTGGAGTAGTTCGGGGTCCCGTTCGTTGCGTTCGAGCTTGTCGAGCGAAGCGAGCAGCCGCATCAGGATCTTCTGGTTCCGGCGTCCGAGGTTCACGAACATCTCCGACACGGTTCGACGTGACGCCGCCTGCTCGGCGGCCAGCTCCACAGCGGTGGTGTGCAGTTGATTGAATGCATCCACCAGCTCACCGACCTCGTCGTCGGAATCGGCCTGAATCGGATCGGGCATTTCGATTCGGGCGTCTCCGCCCAGCTCTCGAATTTGGGCAACCGTGTTAGGCAACTGGTTTCGGGCGATGTCGCGTGACTGTTCGGTGAGCGACAGAAGCGGAGATCGGATCGAGCGGAACAGCGCCACCATGGAAAACATGGTGAGAGCGATGAACAGGATGGCACCGACAACAGTTCCGAACAGTGCGTACAGCGCTCGATTGGCCCGTGCGGTCGCCTGCTCCGACGACGCTGTGATGAGATCGCCCTCGATGTCGTGAACCGCTCCGAACATCGGAGTGAAGGTCGGTAGGTAGGAAGCTGATGGAGCCAGCGCGGGGTTCAGTGTGGCGGCGAAGGCCCCGTCGCGGAGTTCGGTGACGAGTGCGTAGCCCTCGCTGTCGAGCACCTCGGTCTGGAATCGGCTGGTGAACTCCGGACTGTCGAGGGCCAGGATCTGCTCGGTTGTCGCAGTGACCTCATCGAAGAGGGCGGTCGCCCTCGAGTTGGCTCCATATCGAGCCAGTGTCGCTTCCGCTTCACCGATCGACACGTAGGCGAGCAGCTCGCTGTGCATCTCCGATGCGAATTCGGTGAGGAGTAGCACCGACCTGGCGTTGGTAGCACCTTCGGCGGTCAGCGGGATACCAGGTGTCACCTGCACTTCCGCGATGGCGAGATCGACGACCTGATTGAGGCGGGTGAAAATCGCTGCCGCCTCGCTGTCCTGACTGGCGAGTGCTTCGCGCTGCAGCGCCACCATGTTGTCGACGCCACCGATCTCCTGACGGAGGAGGCGGATCTCCTGGTCGATCGAATCGAGCGTTGCCAGACGGGCCCTGTCGCCAGCGACCAGCTCGCGGTAGGCGTCGCTCGCTGCGGTGGTTCGCTCCCGGACGAGGCGCAACCGGACGTTCAGGGTGTTCGACTGCTGGAAGGCGTCGCGCTCTTGAATCAGGGCGGACGCGAGGACAGTAGCGGACTCTACGCGCGCAAGTTCCTCCTGCTCAACGAGCGCGCCCCGACGATCATCGATCGAGGAGTTCACGAACAGATACGAGGCCGCCGCCAGCGGCAACAATGGCAACGCGGCGAGCAGCAGCAGCTTGGACCGAAGCGACAGTCGACTCAGTTTCAGCTTGGACTTGAGCATTCGTGCTCCTCTGGGGCAATACCGGGTACGGGACAGGTATCGGCATGCCTGTTGACGACTTGACAAACAGTTCACGGATTTATCCGATTGGCTCGAAAGGCACTTCGAAGGTGAAGAACTCCACCATCCACATTGCTTTTTTGCCCTAAGCTCGGGTCCACCAAGAGGAAGGAGGTGGTCCACATTCACATAGTTGATGGGACCTTGGAGGTGGCTGGCCGCTAGCCGGACAGCTCATCTGCTGGCGGATACCCCGCCGGTCACCGCTCAACGGTTCTTCGGGTGGGTCCCGCCCGAACTACACGGACCCGTTGAGTCTGAAGCACACCGATGGGGGCGGGCTACGGCCCGCCCCCATCTCGCGTGCCGGCCCACACTCCTGGTCGAGGCGTCTACAACAGGGCTCGAAGGCTGCCGATCACCGCGCCAGCCCGGGCGGCGTCGGGCCAGGCGGAATGCACGTGACCCCAGGGACCCCGTCGGATGAGCACGGCCCGCAGGCCCATCTCCAGCGCCGGCAAAATGTCGTGGTCGACCCGATCACCGATGTACACGATCTCCCCGGCATCGGTGCCCGCTTCCCGCAGGAGTCGCTGGAAAAAGCGGTGGGTCGGCTTCTTCGCACCCCACTGCTCGCCACACCGCACCTTGTCGACCGGCAGGTCCAACGCCTCCAGGCAGGCGTTCATACGCTTGGACTGATTCCCGGCGATCAGTACACGGTGGCCGGCCGATTTGAGCGCCTTCAGGGTCGGCAGGGCATCGGGGTAGAAGTCATCGGCCAGGATCCCGTCTTCGCTCCGATTGCGCCACGTGAGATTCGCCTCGAATCGATCGAAGTCGACTCCGAAGTGGGCAAACACATCGCGGTCGTCACGTCCCTCGGCGATATAGCTCCCCAGGACGCCCAGAAAGGTGAGCGGCGGCACTCCAACGTAATGGGCATAGCGGAGCCAAAGACGGCTCTCATCGACCAGGGTCTCCCCCACGTCGAACGCATAGACAACCACCGGGTGAATCTAGCGAGCTCGGCAGCCGGTCGGCCGATCCGCGCATCAGCCAGTAGGTTTCGGTTGTGGAGTTCGTGATCATCGCGGTCGGCGCTGTCATCGTTGTGGCGATCGCGCTGGTGGCGGTGGGAGGAGGGGTGGCCAAGACGGCCGCGATGCCCAAGCAGATCGTCTACGACGTGCAAGAGAGCATCGACTTCTGTGCCGAGGCGTTGCCCGATGATGTGACCGCAGTGCTGTCCTACGACGAACTGCGCCGCCTGCTGCGGCTCCACCTGGAGTGGATCCAGGCATACCACTTCAGCCCCGAAGGTGATCCCGAAGGTCCGATGGTGTTCAACAACGAGGACGCCCTGGCCTATGTGATCGAGCGTGCCGCGGTCACGCGGCTGAACGTGAATGCCGACCATGCCAAGCAAGTTCTCGACGCCCATCTCGCGTAC
>JABDJU010000060.1 GCA_013003325.1 Acidimicrobiales bacterium | reverse complement strand
GGCCATCATCTCGATGGCACAGCACGCCAGCCCGAACGTCGCCGGCCACGACGACCGGGCTCGGCTCCAATTCACCAACTTCTCCAGCGGTGCCGTGAGGACGTTGTGCTCGAGGCCCTCTAAGCCGTGCTGTTGAACATCGGAGAGCAGGCCCATCAGTGGTCTCCTGCCATAGCCGGTTCAAGGTCCCTGATCGACGGTTCCGGAATCGAGGAGTCCGACGGCAGCGGGGCTCGCCCCTCGGTTCCCACCCGGCGAACCGTACTCGTCACCGTTCGGGAAGGATCGACCGCAGTTTCGGCGGCCGAGGTCCGCACCGGCGAGTTGTACTGGAGCGGACCCCAGTCGATCGCTCCCTTGGAGATCAGGTACACGAAACTCTCGAACACCAGAGCCGAGAAGATCACAATGGCGATGAGCCCGAAGCGGCCGAGGGCCTCGTGGGTGACGGCATAGGGGTAGAGAAAGATGATCTCGATGTCGAAGATCACGAACATCATTGCCACGAGGTAGAACCGAACCGGGAATCGCTGCGGCGGCTCCCGGCCGGGGATGATTCCGCACTCGTAGGGCGCCAGCTTCTCCTGTGTCGTTCGGCTGGGGGCCAACAGACGGGACGCCACGAAGCTCCCGAACGCGAAGAGGATCCCGAGAACCAGGAGGGCCAGAACGGGTAGGTACTGACTCATTTCGGGATTGTCCTCCTCGACCTAGGTTGCGGCGGCGCGGATCGCCATCTCTCGCTTGTCACGAATGTGCATGAGGTAGGCCACGATCGCAAACAGGATCGCATTGATGATCGTGAACGCCGCCGGCACGAACCGGGTGCCGCTGATCAGCCAGGGAACCGGACCGCCTCGGTCGCGCTCCAGGATCACGGTGACCACATCGGCGCTCTCATCGGCAACCGGGATCGGCGGGGCCTGGCCCGGCAATGTGGGCTGTGGGAGCACGGCCTGAACCTGGATGGCGACCAACTCCTGCCCGTGGAATGGATTCAGGATAGATTCGGCCTTCTTGCGGAACCGGGTGAGGACGCTGTCGCCTTCCACTCCGGCCGGTTTGCCGCCCAGCGCGAACCCTCCGAACTGAAGCGGGATGTAGTCGTTCGGGGTATCGAAGACGTTCTCTTCGATCAGGTATTCCTCGGCAGCCGATTGAGCATCACCGCGTCGCGGATTGGACGCAGCGAGGTACTCCCACCCGCTCAACCGATCCTCATTCTCGCTCGCGAACTCGAGCGCGTTGCGTTGCCGCTCGTCGGCATCAGCTCCAGACACGGACGCGAAGAAGTCGTTGGATCGGCCCAGCGAAATCCCGAGCTCTGACGCGTCGACGTTCTCGGCGAGCTCGAGGTCGCCGGTGGACACTTCCTCGAGACTCCAGCTCTGGGCTTCACCGACCCATCCGATTCCGTAGACCGTCCACACGATTCCCATCAGGAACATCCATCCGAACAGTGCTCCGAAGGCGATGAGACCGCCGGTTCGCGATCCGGTGTTGGTGGCGACGATGAGGTAGGAGCCACCGATCAGCACGACGACGCCGACCAGCACCGACAGCAGACCGCGGAAGAAGATGTCGAACTCGAGACCGCCGACAAAGGCGAGCATGGTTGCACTACTCATCGCTGCTCGATCTCCTCACGCTCGTAGTCAACCACAGCCTGAATCAGGTCGGGCGGAAGCGTCTTCCCGAAGCCGGGCATCATGCCCGCTCCGCTCTGGCCACCCCGTCCGTAACCGACGCCCGCATCAGCGCCGCCGACAATGAAGTCGTAGTGAGCGTTGCTGGTGCGTTCGGGCATTTCCACCACGGTGCAACCGGCGGCAAGGCGGCGATCGGCGAGGGTGAGGGTCTCCCCGTCGAACTCGCCGGCCAGGTCGGCCTCGGTGAGCACGGGCGGGTCGACGAAGTCGCCGGTCACTCCTTCGCCCGCCTCTTCAGCGACCACGAGATCGATGCGAGGATCGAACGGGTACGCATCGGTAGGGATCCCGCCCGGCTCCCAAAGGTCGCTGTAATACTCACAGTCGGCGAGGTCGCCGCCTTCGACAATCGTGTAGGGGATCGGTTCGCCGTCGTCGTCGCTGCGGTCGGTGAGAGCGACGCCCTTGTCGTCGAGGGGGATACGGGTCATGTCCATGGCGAGCACGTAGTCGACGCCGGCGCCGGGCGTCTCGGGGTCGGTGCTGTCCAGCCAGCCGCCGCGCGGATCCTTCCAGGTGTCGTCGGGGAAGCGCTCCTTGACCCCGCCACACAGGCTGAACCCGATGCCCGAGGGATCGCCGCCGCCGCAGGCCGCAACGCCGGGTTCGAGAATATTGGGCACCACGTCGGGGCCGAGCGACCAGCCAGCGGTATGACACCGGGCGCAACTCAACGAGCCCGCTTGATAGCCGCTGTAGAGACCGAGGTTGAACACGGCTTCACCGACGGTGGCGAACTCACCGTCGTCGAGCGATCGTTGCACTTCGCCGCGAATGTCGGCGGCGAGTTCGTTGGCGGCTTCTTGAGCAGCGATCGACCCTTCGTCGAAGAAGTCGAGCTCGTCCTCACCGGCGGCTTGAATGTCGAGCGGATCGAGACTCTGCACCTGGAAGGTGCCCATGTAGTCGATCACGTATTCGAGCTGCTGCGAAGTGAGGGGCCCACCACCGGGCGTTCCCCACGCTGCCATCGGCGAGCCGGGCCGTCCGAAGTTCAAGACATAGGTGACTTCTTCCTCGGAATAGCGGTGAAGCACGTTGTTGAGGGCCGGAGCGACCCAGGAGGCGTTGCCGAGGAACTGACCGTCGGCATCCTGGTACACATAGGCGGCAACGCCACCGACACCGCCGCCGCCGTGACAGTTCACGCACTGTGCACCCTGCTGATACAGGTTCGTGCCGCGCCTGATGAAGGTCTCATCCAGCACCTCGATAGCGCCCTCTTGGCGACCCGGTTCTCCCAGCCAGTAGAAGGGCAGTATCACGGCGGTGATCGTGAGAATCCCCAAGGCGAAGGTGAGCGAACGATCGAGCTTGGTAGTTTCGAGCTCCTCATCGGACAGGTATTCGGCTCGGTTGGCAGCGAGTTCGATCTCTGAACCCAGCTCGTCACGGGCCGTGAAAACGTTGCGTACGAAAAGCGCCACGAACGCGATGAAGACGACCGCGCCGACGACCAGACCTATGGCCCGAAAATCGACCGCCACGATCATTTCAGCTCCAAACAGTGGCATTAATGCTCCTCGGCTCCGCTGATGCAGTTTGGTCCTTCGGCTTCTTGGCCGGTGGTGTTGGTTCCGATCGGCGGACCCTGGATGACTGTACCGGTGTCGACGATCAGCTCATTGGCCGCGTTGACCTCCATCGGGAACCGATCCATGCCGCGAGGAGCGGGGCCACCTTTCTTCTCACCGACACGGTTGTACTGGGAGCCGTGGCAAGGGCATTCGAACCACTGCGAGGTGGTGCACTCGGGCACGCGGCACCCGAGGTGGGGACATGTTTGGTAGGTCGCGACAACCCCCGCTTTCAACCCCTGCTCAACCTGACCGAAGAAGCCGTACTGACTTTCGGCCTTCTCAAGGGCAGCAGCCGGGTACTCGGTGATCCACATCCGGCCCTCGGGCACGTAGAAGAACCCGTTGCCGGCGATGATCGCCGCCTGAATGTCGGGGATTCGGCCGACGGTCACTTTGGAACCGAAACCGCTGACGCCCTGGGGCCAGAGGAAGCCGATCGAGGCCGCTCCGAAGCTGGTGATTCCGAGCCCGAACATCGCGAGGATGCCACGGTTGAGGAACTGGCGGCGGGCGACGCCGAGGGTTTCGGGATCCGGCGGCACGTAGGCCACCGGAGGGGCCGACTCGGCGGCGACGAGCGCGGCGCGGCCGCGGGCTGACCCCAACGCCTCGATCTCCTTGCCGGCGGCGACGGTGACCTTTTCAGGCTCGGGGATGTCGACCTTGCGGTCGCGCTTGACCGTCTCGTCGGACAGTTGCCCGATCGCAGTGCTCGTATCGCTGTTGCGCACGGCCAACGCCAGCGCAGCCACCGCCAGCACTGCGATGACGATTGCGCCAATGATCAGGGGATCCATACCAAGCTCCTTTCTAGAGCTCGAAGAACAGGCCGGAGGCCCACGGGAAGATGAAGTTGAAGCCGGGCCCTCGGAAGAAGGAGCCGATCAAGACCAAGACTGCCCAGAACATCAGAAAAACGGTGAAAATCGACACCGCGAACTTGCGATCTTCGGGACGGTTGGAAGGGTTCTTGTCGATGTAGGGGGCCAGCACCAGCACGATGAGACCGATACCTGGAATGGTGACGCCGGCGACCATCGGGTGGAACAGGGTGAGCATTTCCTGCAGACCCATGAAGTACCACGGTGCCTTCGAGGGATTGGGCGTCTGGTTGACGTTGGCCAGTTCGAGCAGCGGGGCGTTCACGAAGATCGAGAAGATTGTGAGGAACGCGGTGCAGAACAGCGCCGCACCGAACTCCACGACGATCAGGTGAGGCCACGTGTGCACCTTGTCCTGCGGCTTCATCTTGATGTCTTGGATTGAGCCGCTCTTGACCACGGTGAGAAGCCGTTGGGTGTGACCCTGGGGTCCCGACATCACCGGGACGTCACCGGTGGCGGCCGCCGCTGCTACCGCAACACCTCCGCCCGCCGGGGCGACGGCGGTATCGGCGCCGCCCGAGGATGACTTCGCACTCTTGGAGCGCTCGAGCAGGTGCGCCGGGATCTTGGATTCGGCCGCGCTCGACGACTCGTCGCCGCCACCTGAATCGGCGGCCGCTTCGGCCTTCTGCTTCGCCTCGCTGGCTCGTTTACGGAGATGCTCAGGGATCTCGGTCATGGGAAACTGATCCTTCTCACTTACAGGGGTCCGGAGATGCCGCCATCCTTGCGCACCCTCCAGAAGTGGATGGCGAGGAAGATGACGGTGACGAATGGGAGCAACAACACGTGCAGCACATACCAGCGCAAGAGCGTCTCACGACCGATGACCGAGCCACCCAGAAGTACGAACCGCACTTCGTTTCCGAACACCGGCGTGTAGCCCATCATGTTCGTTCCGACGGTGACCGCCCAGAGAGCTAGCTGGTCCCAGGGCAGGAGGTACCCGGTGAACGACAGCAGCAAGGTGAACTGGAGAAGCATCACGCCGATCACCCAGTTGAACTCGCGCGGCGGCTTGTACGCCCCGTGATAGAAGACCCGCGCCATGTGGAGGAACACCGACAGCACCATCAGGTGAGCGCCCCACCGGTGCATGTTTCGCACCAGCAGGCCGAAGGCGACGCCGGTCTGGAGGGTGGCGATGTCGTCCCAGGCGGCAGCTGCGGTGGGCCGGTAGAAGAACATCAGGAAGATGCCGGTGATGGTGAGCAGGATGAACAGGAAGAAGCTGAGCCCACCGAGACACAGTGTGTAGCTCACCTTGACCGCGTGGCGTTTCACTTTCACCGGGTGCAGGTGGTAGAGCACGCTGTTCATGATCACGTAGCTGCGGTTTCGAGGGCTGTCGGTGTAGCCCTTGCGGAACACAGAACCCGGCCGGAAGATCGAGTTCCACGCCTGGCTGCCCTGCACGTAGTCAGCGGTCTGCTGGGCAATGTCGCCGGCCCGTTCGGCCAGTGTGGGCTTGTCCTGGATTGATTTCGCCATGGTTGTCTCTTGCTTCTCTGGGTCTGCTGGGTGCTACGCGAGGCGCATGCCGTAGCCGTAGCCGTGGGAGTTCGTTCGTTGGTTATGGTCGCCCAGGGGCGAGGGGACGTCGATCTTGCCGAGGATGATCACGCCGGTCGGGCACCGGTCGACGCACAACGCGCAGCGGGTGCAAACGTCGTCGTCGATGGTGAAGATGAAGGCGTCGTTGGGGTCGTCTCCTGGTTTGACCGTGCCGAAGGCCTCGGCCACCGCTTCGTTGGGTTGCATGTGAATGCATTTCCACGGGCAGATGTCAACGCAACCCTCGCATGCGATGCATTCGGTCTGGTCGATGTGGATGAACTGCTTGGGCTTCACGGCACGGGCCAAGTAGTCGGCGTCGACCTCGACGAGCACATAGTCGTCCCGGAATTCGGGGAGCGGCGGATTCGCGTCCTGGTAGCCCATGTCAGCCTCGCTTCACCAGCGGACGACCGTAGGTGGACGTGGGAACAACGTCGGAGCCTTTTTTGGCCTCTCCCCGACTCTGCCAGTCGATGAACATCTTGATCATCAAACCCAACGCCACGATGTAAATGAGGGCGGCGATGCTGTCGGAAACCGCTCGGAGGGTGATATCGAAAGGAAACCAGCCCCCGTCGCTCTGGGGGGTGATCAAGCCCCATGCGGTGAACTTGCGGTCGGCACGGAAACTCCATTCGTTCTCGGCCACCGTGAGCCACTGGTGGGGTACGACACCGAAGACCATGAACGTCAGGAAGAAGGCGTACACCGAGCCGACCATTGCCTCACCCCACGTGACGGGCGTACCAGCCGGTCGACGGCTGGCGTACAGGTACACCAGCGCTGCCATTAAGGCGGTGACGATGATGGAGAGAATCAGGGCAACCATGTGTGGTCCTCGTTATGCCGGAAACATCCGCTGAAACGAATCAGGGCACTTTGTGAATCTTTGCACAATCTAACGGTCAGGTACAGGGGTGGGCGAAATCGGGGGGCTACTCGGACGCGACTTCCTCGTCCTCGGAATGGTGGGGTCCGGGGCACTCTTCAGGATCTTCGGGATTGCCGCTGGCCCCGGGGGTGTACTCGGGGTTGGCACAGGAGAGGAACAGTTCGAGGTCGACGGCGTGGTCGGGCAAGATCCCCTCGGCGACCTCACGCATGTGTTCCATCCATTCCTGATAGGCCTCGCTGCTGGTGTCCTCCCCGCCGAGGGTTGCCCGCTCGTGGAAGACGATCAGCTCGAGCTCGTTCTGGGTGATCGCGCCCGTGTCGTAGTTGGGCATCACGCCGCGGGCACCGGCCACCCGGGCACCACCGGGGCGAGCACCATCGCCGTACTGCTCACCAGAAATCGCTGCCGAGCCTCGAGCGATGTGCACGATCTGATCGATGGGCTCGGGGAACGTGGCGTAGACCTCACCATCGGTGAATCCGTAGCCGATACCACCGCCACCGCCGGCACCGTGGCAGCCGGCACAACCCTGCGAGCCGTACAGCGCAGCGGACTCGATGAACAGCGGGTCTTCGACCTCGGGCTGTTGCATCGTGCCAGCGAACGAGTAGGCCCAGAGCAGCGCAAAGAACGGAATGGCCATGGCCCACATCGGCATCCGTTTGCGGCTCAGCGCCGCCTCGACGAAGGAAGGAACCGGCTTTGCGGGCTCTGGCTCGGGGTCCCGTGGGATCGCCGCCGCGGCCTGGACAACAGCCGGCGGCTGGGAGGGGCCGGAGCTGGCCGAGGCCTCGACTGCCGCAGAGGGCGACGCATCACCAGACGAACCCTCATCACCCGTGGACTTTCCTCGACGGGCGGCGGACCGCTTGAGCAGGTGCTCGGGGATCTCTGTCACGGCCGAAAGTGTAGAGGCACCGACGGCGCGGGGACGACTCCATCACGTTGCGATCCCGTTTAGGCGTCAGGGGATTGTTCCGGTGACCAGGATCATCGCCGGAGCCTGGGTGATCTCGACGATCAACCGATCGATCGACTCCCCGTCGGCGAGCCGGGTGTGCAGGTCAGAGAGCGTTTTCGCGTCGAGACCCACGGACCGGCCGAGCTGGTGGATCAAGTCCGCATCGTCGAGTTCGTCCCACAGGGCGGCGAACTCTGGGGATCGGCGCAACCTGGCCGACACCAACGCGAGTTCGGGCCCATCACCCGATCCGGCGATCGGGCGCAGCGAAGTGAAGTCCTGGGCGGTGGGGGTGCGCCGCAGAAGAAGGACGTGAAGTCGCTCGATCGCTCCGTCGAGTGAGGTCTGCGGAGCGGTTGTGCCGCTGGTTCGAACGAACTCGGAACTCTCACTGAAAGCCAGGACGACCTGACCCCTGGCCGCACCAGCGTCCAGGACATCCATCCAATAGTCCGCACCGCCGCGATCGGGTAGTCGGCCGAGGACGTTCCGGTAGAGCAGCTCCAAGAAGCGGGAGTCCGATAGGGCGCCGCCATACCTCGTGCGGAACTCTTCTGAATCGGCAAATGCCTCGGCAACCGCACCCAGAGAACCACCACCGCTTCGAATCTCGCGCCAATAGTCGAGACCGGGCCGATCGGCCGGTCGGTCGAAGAACGCCGTGTAAAGACGGGCGAGCTGGCCGTCCAAGGGCATAGGCCGAGCTGCATCGGAACCGATACCGATCAGCCCGGTCTCGGCCCAGACACCGCCGCCGATGCGATTAACTCCCCGAACCCGGAACCAATACCGGCCCGGTTCCAGGTCGATAGTCCAACGGGGCGACGTGGCCGTCTCGGTGCGCCACTCTGTCTGGGATCCCTCACGATGCTGGATCTCATACGAGCTGACCGGCTCGCCGGAGGCCACCGGAGTGCGCCAGACGAGTGCTCGGTCGCCATCGACATCGATAGCCAGGTCACGGACCCGGTTGGGGTTTGGGGGCAGTAGCACCGTGGTCGTCGCCGGACGCCCGACGTTCGCCCCGACCGGACGGACGCTCACCTCATAGGTTGTCCCGTTCTGTAGCTCATCGAACCGAACGACGCCCACATGGCCACCGGCCACCGATCGACCGACGGAGTCGGGCACCGGCCCCGACGAGGTGAGCGGGCCGACAGTGACGTCGTAGGAGAGAGGAAGGGCGGCGACTTGGGTCCAGTCTTCTGACCACACCAGTTCGATCTGGCCCGATCGCACCTCCACGTCTTCAATCGTGGGGGTGAGCAGGCGGGCATCGAGATCCCAGCCGACCTGATCGAGCACCCCCAGAACAGCGGCATCCAGGTGTCGTTGGATCTCACCGTTGCCGAGGGCCGGGGTCATCATCGCTCCAGGCTGATCTTCGGGGATTCCTTCGTCGAAGTGGCTGTAGGACGAACCGTTCACAAATCGCTCAGGGGCCGACAGCGGCACGGAGCGACCCCCGCCGATATCGAACTTGAGGGAGCCCGAGGTCAATTCATCGATCGCGACGTCGCGGGGAAGTTGCACTAGACGATCGCCTTCGGAGTTGAGCACGAAGTCGTCATAGATCGACGGTGGCGAGTGATCCAGGCGAACCTGACCAGTCCGGGTCGCCGTCGCCGACCCGAGAAACCCCAGCCCGTGGGCGATCTCGTGAAGCACAACAGAGAACAAATCGATCTGTCCGAACGCTGGCGATCCCTCGGTTCCGATATACCACTCATCTCCCAGCTCACTGTTCAGTTCGATCATGACTTCAGGGGAGTCGGCACCGTTCACGTCGAAGTTGGCCAGCTGATTGGCCAGGGCGGCCGGGTACCAACGGTCGGTCGGGAACTGGTTTGAGTCGCGATACTCCCCTTCGGTGCCAGCCTGGCCCAGGAGGCGCTGGCCCAGGTCGGTCCACAGGACCGAGATCTCCAGCGGCGTGGTCGGCGACAGATCCAGGGCGTCGTCCCACCGTGCGACCGCGGCGTCGATGACCTGCCGAACCGGCAAAGGTGTCGGCGCCTCGTAGGTGGTTGTCATCGTTCCATCGATGCGCCGACCTCGCGCCGGACCGGTCAGTCGAGCCTGGGCCGAACCGTCGCCCGGCGTCCTCGATCTCGCCGGCCGGGTGAGCACCGCCGGTTCGGCACGGCCGTCGATCGTCTCGGCAATGCCGGCAACCGACCGTCGCTCGATCGGGTTCGATTCTTCGGCGAACGCCGGCGTCGCCGCCGCCAAGAGCACCAGCAGGACCCCGATCGACCTCACAATGTGCAGTCCGCGTCGTCGCTGCGCCGGCATCAGCGGGGCTCGCGGCGGAGTGGAGGACATCGGCTGCAGCGTAGGCAGGTCCATCTCGATCCATAGGCTGCCCGGCACCAAAACCCACCAAACCGCCGACAAACTCTGCCACTAGGGTTCGCTCATCATGATCGAGTTGCTGATCCTTCGCCACGCCAAGTCGGATTGGAGCACCGCCCAGCGCGACTTCGACCGCCCCTTGGCGCCGAGAGGGCAGCGGGCCGCGCCGAAAATGGCGCAATGGCTCGACGACAACGATCTCCCACCCGACCGCATCCTGTCGTCGTCAGCGGTGCGGGCTCGCCAGACGGCCGACTTCGTGATCGAGCACTTCGGCCTCACTGAGAACGAGGTCACGTTTTCAGACGAGCTGTACCTTGCCGGATCGGACACCTGGCTCGATT
>JABDJU010000058.1 GCA_013003325.1 Acidimicrobiales bacterium | reverse complement strand
CTCACCGTTCTTCATGCCGGCGGCAAGTTCGGTGGCGAGGCGTCGGGCTACAAGGTTTCGGGAGGCCTTCATGGGGTCGGGGTGTCCGTGGTGAACGCCCAGTCCACCAGGGTGGAGGTCGAAATCGACCGCGAGGGCACGCGGCATTTCATGTCGTTCAAAGACGGCGGTGAGACCGATCAGACTCTCCACGAGGTCGGCGCCTCGCCGACCGGTGCCGACGGGTCACCCCGTCGTGGCACGACGGTGCGTTTTTGGCCCGATCCTGAGATCTTCAAAGAGGGCACGGTGTTCAACCGCAAGACCCTGATGGAGCGGTTCCAGACGATGGCCTTCCTCAACGCCGGCCTCGAGTTTCGCCTTCACGATGACCGGCACGACGATGTCGAGCCGGTGACCTTCCGCTACGACGGCGGCCTGCGCGACTTCGTGAGACACCTCAACTCGGCCAAAGAAGCCCTCTTCGAAGAGATCGGGCACTTCACAGAACAGGGGAATGGCGAGGAGGTCGAGATCGCGTTCTCATGGAATACCGGTTTCCAAAGCGACGGTATTCACAGTTTCGCCAACGGTATCTCGACGACCGA
This sequence comes from Acidimicrobiales bacterium, assembly GCA_013003325.1. Lineage (GTDB taxonomy): Bacteria > Actinomycetota > Acidimicrobiia > Acidimicrobiales > SZUA-35 > JABDIY01. The sequence goes on along the minus strand of JABDJU010000058.1, from coordinate 12,299 downwards.
GGGCGGGATGCACGAAGAAGGCTTCCGTTCAGCCCTCACCCGCACCGTCAATGCGTACGCCAAATCCCACGGTTCCCTCAAGGAGAAAGACGAAAACCTGGCGGGCGAAGACATCCGCGAGGGAATGACAGCCATCATCTCGGTCCGTCTCGCCGAGCCCCAGTTCGAGGGGCAGACCAAGTCCAAGCTGGGCAATGTGTCGATGCGGTCACTGGTGACCAAAGCGACCAACGAGAAGCTTGCAGAATGGCTCGAAGAACACCCACGGGAAGCCAAGGCGATGGTGGCCAAGGCCGTTCAGGCCCAGCGAGGGCGGATCGCGGCGATGAAGGCACGCCAGACCGTTCGCAAGTCGGCTCTGAGCGGCTCAGGCCTACCGGGCAAGCTGGCCGACTGTCAAAGCAAGCATCCCCACGAGTCGGAGCTGTTCATCGTCGAGGGAAACAGCGCCGGCGGCACGGCCAAGGACGCCCGTAACCCCTACAGCCAGGCGATTCTGCCGATTCGCGGCAAGATCCTCAATGTTGAGCGAGCCCGTCCCGACCGCATCTTCAAGAACACGGAGATCATCTCGCTCATCCAGGCGCTCGGTGCCGGTATCGGCGAAGATTTCGATCTCGAGAAGGCCCGGTACCACAAGATCATCCTCCTGGCCGACGCCGACGTCGATGGGTCACACATCCGCACGCTACTGCTGACCTTCTTTTTCCGGCAGATGCGTCCGCTGGTCGAAGCCGGCTATGTCTACGTGGCTCAGCCCCCGCTGTACAGCACCCAGGCCGGGCGCTCCAAGGTGTATCTCAAGGACGACGCCGCACGCGACGCCTACAAGGCCGAGAACCCTAACGCCGAGTTCGCTCGACTGAAGGGCCTCGGCGAGATGGATGCCATCGAGCTGCAAGAGACCACGATGGACGCGTCGAGTCGAACGTTGCTTCAAGTCACAGTCGAAACCGCGGTCGTGGCCGACGAGATCTTCGCCGTCCTGATGGGTGAAGACGTCGAAAGCCGCAAGTTGTTCATCCAGAACAACGCCGACGACGTCCGCTTCCTGGACATCTAGGAGGAACGAGCATGACAGACGTCCCGAACAACGACGCCGACCTCGATTCCGACGGTCTGCTCGAGGGCATCGAACCCATCGAAATCCAGACCGAGATGGAGACCTCGTTCCTCGAGTACGCCATGTCTGTCATCGTGTCCCGAGCTCTGCCCGATGCGCGAGATGGCCTCAAGCCGGTGCATCGCCGGATCTTGTGGGCGATGTACGACCGCGGGCATACCCCCGCCCGTGCGCATGTGAAGAGTGCCACCGTGGTGGGCGAGGTCATCGGTAGCTATCACCCCCATGGCGATACCGCTATCTACGACGCCATGGTGCGAATGGGTCAGTCGTTCTCGCTTCGTCACACCCTGGTCGATCCGCATGGGAACTTCGGTTCGCCCGACGATCCTCCGGCGGCGTATCGGTATACCGAGGCCCGCCTCACCGAGCTGGCCATGAAGATGGTCGAGGGGATCGACAAAGACACCGTCGACATGGCCGACAACTTCGACGGCAAGAAGGCTGAACCCACCGTCCTCCCGTCACGATTCCCGAATCTTTTGGTCAACGGCAGCCAGGGCATCGCCGTTGGTATGGCCACCAACATCCCGCCGCACAATCTGGGTGAGGCGATCGACGCCACCGTGCACCTGCTCGAAAACTCTGACGCCTCTTCCGACGATCTCGCCGAGTTCGTGAAGGGTCCGGACTTCCCGACCGGTGCCCAGATTCTGGGTCGCATGGGGATTCGAGACGCCTACCGAACCGGCAAAGGCAGCATCAAGATGCGGGCGGTGGCCGAGATTGTCGAAGACGGCAAGAAGTCTGAGATCGTGGTCACCGAGGTGCCCTACCAGACCTCTGTCGACCGGATTGCGGAAAAGGCCGCTGATGCGGTCGAAAAGGGCGTCATCGACGGCATCCGCGAGATTCGCAACGAGTCGGCCCGGGGCAAGCTGCGGCTGGTGTTCGAACTCAAACGGGACGCACCGGCCATCGTCGTGCTGAACAACCTGTACAAGCACACGCCGATGCAGATGACTTTCAGCGCCAACATGGTCGCGCTGGTCGATGGTGTTCCCCGCCAGATGAACCTCCGCGATCTCCTGGTCGCCTACGTGGATCATCAACGGGAAGTCATCACCCGTCGTTCGCAATACGACCGTGACGAGGCGGCCCGCAAGCTCCACATCGACGAGGGGTTGCTCAGAGCTCGCGATGTGCTCGACGAGATCATCGCGCTCATCCGAGCCAGCGAGGATCGCCCGGCGGCCCGGGCCGGGCTGGAGGCCACGCCGTTCTCGTTTTCACCGGCACAAGCCGACGCGATCCTCTCGATGCAGATCGGTCAGCTCACCCGGCTGGCCCGCATCGATCTCGAGGAGCGAATGGCGAAGGCTCGCGAGTTGATCGCCGAACTCGACGCCGTACTCACCAGCCCGGAACGGCGGGATCAGGTCATCAAGGAGGAGCTCCTCGAGATCAGAGACGAGTTCGCAACTGCGAGACGCAGCGTGCTCACCAACGATCCTGGTGAACTCGGCATAGAAGATCTGATCGACGACGAAGAAGTGATCATCACCCTCACCACCAGCGGCTACATCAAGTCGATATCGGTCACCGAGTTCAGAGCCCAGGGAAGAGGTGGTCGTGGAGTCACAGGCGCCAAGGTCAAGGACGACGAAGAAGACATCATCGCCCACCTTCTTCAGACCTCGGCTCATGCGTATCTGTTGTTCTTCTCCAACCGGGGCAAGGTGTACCGGATCAAGGCCCACCAGATTCCGATCACCAGCCGGCAATCTCGGGGCATGGCGTTGGTGAACCTGCTGCAGCTCGAACCCGACGAGACCGTGCAGGCCATCATCGATACGCGGGACTATGAGACCAACCGCTATTTGTTCTTCGCAACTCGGATGGGTCGAGTGAAGAAGACGCTGTTCAACGCCTACGACAGCAACCTGAAGGCCGGGTTGCGAGCCATCAAATTGAACGACGGCGACGAGCTGGTCACGGTCGTGCCGACCAACGGAGTGCACGACATCTTCATGGTGTCGGAGAAGGGTCAGGCGCTGCGGTTCAAAGAGGATCAGGTTCGATCGATGGGACGAACCGCCGCAGGTGTGGTGGGTATGAAATTCCGCGACGGTGATCGGTTGGTCTCCATGGATGTGTACCACCCTGAAGCTGATCTGCTCGTCGTCACCGACGAAGGATTCGGCAAACGGGTCGACCCTTCGCTGTTCACACCGAAGAACCGGGCCGGACTCGGCGTGCGCTGTGTGAAGGTCAACGAGAAGAAGGGCGTTGTCGCTGGAGCGATGTTCGTGACCGAATCGGATCAGGTGCTTCTGATTTCCAACAATGGCGTCGTGATCCGCACCAGGGTCGATGAGATCTCACAACAAGGCCGCGACGCAACCGGGGTCAGGGTGATGAACCTGGCCGCCGACGACCGGGTGTCGGCGGTTGCCCGGATCCTCGAAAGCCCCGACGAAGGCCCCGATCCGTTGGTTGGTATCGATGACTCTGCAGTAGAGGACCAGCTCTCTGAGTCGAGTGATCAAGAAGAGTAGAATAACGTAATCAAACGTATATCAGGCCGATAGATTCGGTCGATGGCCTCAGAACGACGGGCAGGGGAGCGGGGAGTACTCGTGCCCGCCTTCGCGTTGTGGTTGGCAGTTGCGCTGGTATGCGGTCTATTGGTCGTCGGTGTTGCCAACCGGGTGGTCGACCGAGCGGCCGCCCAGTCAGCCGCCGATGCGGCAGCGCTGGCCGGAGCAGCATCGGGTCGGGCCGAGGCGGCCGCTTTTGCTAGTGCCAACGGCGCCGACTTGGTCAGCTTTACCCGCGATGGATTGACCGTGACGGTCCGCGTGGTGCGAAACGGGGTCGAGGCTGAAGCGCGGGCGGAGAAGCAGATTCGCCCACGCGGTCCGGGGTGACCTGCAAACGACGTGATTCCAACTATCATCGGCGCCTGTATGGTCCCGCCCAACGCCGCCTCGGATGAACTCGTGATCGACGACGATCTCGTTCAAGCACTGGGTTTCGAGCCAGCCACCGACGAGTTCTTCGATCTCGACGGCGAGGCGTTCGACGGCGACGGACGAGGCGAAACCGTGATCGATCTCGACAGCGGCACCGCCCACTCGTCCCCGGTGTTGGAACAGGCGCCGACCGTCACCCCCATGCCGCCGGCTGGCCCCGCGGTGGTTCCGTCCGGTCCGCCGTTGGTCCAGCCCGGTTCGGCACCACCGGGACAGCAGGTGGTGATCCCGCGACGGCTCGCCTCCGATCCAAGCACCGTTATCGATTTCCGCATCGAGAACGCCGGCGGTCGCCCCAAGCTGAAGGCACGAAAGGTCCGCCGGGTGGTGCGCCACGTCGATCCGTGGTCGGTGCTGCGCTTCTCGATCCTGTTCCATGTGGTGCTGTTCGGGGCGCTGCTGCTCTCGGCTGTCCTGGTGTGGAACGCCGCCGAACTGGCCGGCGTGGTGGAGAATCTCGAAAGCCTGATCGCAGAACTCGGCTCACTCGAGGAGTTCGTGATCGATGAATCGGCGGTGTTCCGCGCCGCCCTGGTCGGTGCTGCCATGATGACGCTGGCCTCATCGGTGCTGCTGGTTCTCCTCAGTGTGGTCTTCAACCTGATCTCCGACCTGACCGGCGGAATCCGCTTCACGGTCATCGAAGAGGAGCGGGTGCGCACGGTTCGCCGGGCCCAGGCAAAAGCCATGCGGGCCGACAAGGCTGCGGTTGCGGCTGCTCCGATCGAACCCTAGACCAGTCGGCTCAAACGGCCACAGGAATCGGGTAGCCGCAGGCCCGTGGTGGCGCTAATCTACAGACCTCTATCTCGGGGCTATAGCTCAGTCGGTTAGAGCGCACCCCTGATAAGGGTGAGGTCACAAGTTCGATTCTTGTTAGCCCCACGACTATTTCCCTCCGGGGGCCTCTCGCCTCGCCTTCGGGCCTCTTGGGCCCGTGTTCTCGCTCGCTGGTGCTCGCTTCACGGGCACGGCCCTTCGGGTCGGCCCGGAACGGGGTGACGTGCTAGTCGCTGGCAGGCCACCCATTCCCTCCGGGGCCTCTCGCCTCGCCTGCGCCTCTTTGGCCCAGGTTTTGGCTCGCTGGCGCTCGCTTCACGGGGCACGGCCCTTCGAGTTGTGTACCAGATGTGAGGTCGGAGGCCTCTGGCTCGCAGCGGCGGTTTGGTTCATGCTGAGGTGTCGGGCGAAACAGCCGACAGTCTTTGGATGCTGGTCCTTTTGCCCGATTCGGACGAATCGATGTGCGAAAGGAAGGTACAAAAAATGAAGACAATGAGCCCGTCAAACACAGCGGAGGCGCCGACCCGTCGGTGGCGCTACCGGCTGTACATCGCGCTCGCAACTGTGGTGCTTGTGGTGCTGGGCGGATGGTTCCTTCTCAGCGATGAGAAGTCTGCCACCGACCACGTGCAGGACGCTGCGGCCGAGATGCGCGGCGGCGACCTGAACAAGGCCGCCGAGATATTCGGCTTGGACGACGTCGAGTCCTCGGATTACCGCTTCGTGGCATGGCATATCGGCTGGGACGCCGAACCGGTTTTCAGTGAGATTGTCGAATCGCAAGGATCCGGCGATAACACGAACTTCACCGGGGTTGTGACGTACGGAGACGACTCGTTCTACTCCAAGGCGATAGGTGAAACAGCGGCGACGACCGTCAGGGGCTGGGTCGACGAAGACGGTACCGTTTTCGTCTCGAGCTGGCCGCCACCGGATGGTCTGACCGAGACCGAAGCTGAGCTTCGGCCGTGGGTCGAAGCCAATCGACCCGAACTGGTCGCTGAGATGTTTGGCTCCGACTTCGGGGGCATCCACTTCAGCCAGCGCTCCGGCGAGCTGCGCATGGAAGTTCTCGATGATTTCCTTGCGACCCGTTAGACACCTCGGCCCCGGCAATGCCGGGGCCGAAGGATAGGGAGAGTGAGGGAGTGGTTACACGGTTCCGATCGGCAGCAGCGGGTCTTCGGGGATGTCGTAGCCGATGTCCCAGCGGCCGAGCCGATCTTTCCACTCGCTCTGTTCGCCCAGAGCGTTGGCGTAGGCCGCTTGACGTTTGGCGATCCGACCTGCGGGTGCGTCGTCGTCACCTTCCTCGAACTGGGCCTCGATGCCGAGTTTGAGGTTGCGTAGTGCTTCGCTGCGGAGCTGTGAGATGCGTGATTCGGTCACGCCGAGGAATCGAGCGAGGTCCTGCGATGTCTTACCCTCGAGGAAGTACCCGACGATAACGAAACGTTGGCGTTCGGGCAGCAGGCTCACGGCGTCGCGTAGATAGCTGTGAAGCTCGCGCGTTTCGAGTTCTTCGGAGGGCTCGATGCAGCTGTGATCTTCCAGTACGTCGACCAGGGTGAGGTCTTCGTCGGCGTCACTGCTGGTTTCGTGGTCGAGAGCCAAGACGACGCTGCGGAACAGGCGATCACGGAGCTTGGAGAGTTCGTCGATTCCGACGCCCAGCTCGGTTGCCATCTCCTGAAGGGTGGGCACGCGGCCGAGTTCGGAGGCGAGGTACTGCTCGGTGCTCTCGAGCCGGCGGGCGAGCAGCCGCACCGAGCGGGGCGCCCAGTCGGCGGCCCGGACCGAGTCGAGAATGGCACCCCTGATGCGCTGGGCGGCGAATCGTTCGAACGGGACGCCTCGCTCTTCGTCGTAGCGGCGTGAAGCCTCCACGAGCCCGAGGGCTCCAGCCCGAGCCAGTTCCTCACGGTCGACGTGCCTGGGAAAGTGCACGGCGACCTGGAATACAACGTGCTTCACGAGCGGCAGATGCGTCTCGATTCGGTCGTTGATCTCGGCCAAGTTCATTTCGCCCATTTCCGTGGTCCTTTGCAATGTGTCCTCCATAGCCGGATGGGTTATCGGCACGGCAAGGCACAGAACTTGAGCGATTTCTTCTTTTTCTTCCGCCATCGTTCGTATCGACCACAAAGAGTGTGAACTTGAGTGATTTCGCCACTCTGTGTCGAGAATTCGGCCCACATGTTTGACAAGTCAAGCTTAACTGGCGCCCTCGAACCGTGACGCCGTGATACCGCGGGCGTGCAGTTCGGCCAGCATGGTGCGAGGGTTCCCGTCCACCAGTTCGGCCAGGCCCATGGCCCCGGGCGAGGGTTGATTGTGATGCACATGGAGGGCGGCGACCGCCGCCGTGGCCCCGGCCGCAACAGACGGAAAGCCCATCATTCCGACCACCTCGGTTCGGTAGCCACCGTCGGCGAGCCCCCGAACCTCAACCCGAATCCCGCCCGGCCCACCGTCGAGGTGGGGACGTCGCAGCATCGGGAGGGCGCCGGTGAGTCGGTCACGACGGGTTGCCGAAGTCCGAGACGAGATTCGTTGAGCGTGCGGAAACAGACGCCGAAGTAGAATCGGCTCGGCCAACGACCCCCGATAGCAGTCCCTGGCACCGAGCTCACCGGGAAACCAGGCGAGATCCCGACCGGATCCACCGCGCTTCTCGACCCACTGACCATCGATGATCACCTGACCCGGAAGTTGAAGTGAACGGTGATGGCGGCTGGCGCAGGCCGGGCCGGCTGTGCCGGTGGTCCATACCGAGAGTTCTTCGACCCGCTCGAAGTGCCGGGAGGCGAATAGGGCGTGCAGACAGGAATAGCCCGGCGACAGCCCCACCCCGGCGACCACGGTGACCCCGTTTTGCCGCGCCGCACGATCGAGAGCCAACAGACCCCGGACGTCTTTGGGGTCGTCGCTGGTCGAGACCACTGAGCTTCCTGCCCGAATCAGGGTCGCTGCCGCTGCGGTGTGGCGGCCGGCCGGGGTTGCCAGCACGACGGTGCGAGCCGCCAGGTCGGGGCCGGCAGCGGCGCGATCGACCGGTCGGAGGGCACCGAGCACTCGCTCGGTGACGTGCGTATTGGAGTCGAAGATAACCAGCGGTGCGGTGCCGCTGCGGAGCTGACGAGCGGCGTGGGATCCAACCCGACCCAGCCCAACGACCCCGACGGGGTCAGTTACTGGGGGAGTACTCCGAATCATCTATTTCGGTCCAGCCTCCGGTGCGAGGTGGTACGCCACCCTGTCCACGTAGGCGAAACACCGCGGCGAGAAACCCTGCCATCGACAGCGCTGTTGCCACGCGGCGAACCAGGGTCAGCATCAGAATGCCGCCGCTTCCTGCCAGCGATCGATGATGTTCGCATCACCGAACACCTGCAGCCGACTGGCGGGGATCCGGCTCCACATCATCAACAGGAGATCCGAGGCCGAACCTCGGACCGCTACATCGCCCTTGGTATGACTGTGATCCCAGTCGACCCGATCCTCGAGCAGTGTGGCGGTCCATTCGCCGGCGCCCTCTGCCTCGTCGGTCGAGTGGAGATGCACGATCTCGCCGGTGCCGGCTAGGGTCTCAAATCGCATGCGGGTTGGGACGAAGACTTGAAAGATCTCGTCGAGGCCGTCGACGGAGATCGCGGCGTCGATCGGCGTGGGCGAGCTGGTTGCGGCGTCGATGTCCCAACGATGCATGCTGAGTTCGTGAGCCATGCGGCGAACCCACCATCGGGCCGGCACCGGTCCGGCGAACGAGGGCCGGACGATCTCGGGATCGGAGGCTTCCAACGCCACCGTGAGGCCGTCGACTGCTTCGGCCGCCCAGTTCAGTACCTCGGCACCGGCCGGCGGGTTGGGGATAGCAGATCGCGACGGCGGATCGTCCGGGCTCACAGCTTGAAGGAGGGTCACATAGCGTGCCACCCATCCGGTGTGGCCGAGCACGTCGCCAACGGTCCAGCCTTCGATGTGGGGTATGGGCTGCTCGAGCGCCGATGGGCTGGTGGCGAGAAGTCGGGCCGACTCATCTGCGATCTGGGAGAGGTAGCGATCCCGTGACAACGTCATACCCCCACTGTCGCAGCTTTTGCGGCAAATGACTCCCACCCGCTGAACTCGGCAACGAGTCGCGGCTCACCGTTTGGGCGGCAGCGGAAAGAAGCCCGACGTGGACTTCACGTAGTCTGCATACCCGGGCCGGCGGCGCACCAGGTCTCGTTCCAGCAGCGCTTTTCCGCTGACATTGATCAGGAAATAGGTCATGACGACAGGGCCGATCAGTGCGATTACACCCGCCCAGAGACCGACCTCCAGCGTGACGAGTCCGATCCCAGCCCAGACGCAGGCGTCGCCGAAGTAGTTGGGGTGTCGGGTCCATCCCCACAGCCCGGTCGTGAGAGTCTTGCCGGCGTTCAGCGGGTCTCGCTTGAACCGGGCGAGCTGCCAATCGCCGGTGGCTTCGAAGGTCAGTCCACCCAGCCACACGGCGGAACCGACACCGGCGAGCCAACCGAGATCAGGCGAATCGATCGACATGCCGATCTGAACCGGTAGCGACACGATCCACATGATCACGCCCTGAAGGGCGAAGACCGTGACCAGGCTTATCAACCAGAATCTAGGACCCCAGTGACGCCGCATTCTCACATAACGCTTGTCCTCACCGTGGCCCAGGTTCCTTCGCGCCAGGTAGAGGGCCAGCCGAAGTCCCCACACGGTCACCATGAACAGCAGCAGATTCTGGCGACCGGCATTACCTTCGGAGGTGAGCCGAACCGCCCAGGCCACCCCGACGAACCCGGCCCCCCACGCGACGTCGACGATCGAGGCGTCCGAAATGATCACGCTCACCGCCCAGACGCTGAGCATCAGCGTCGCGATCGCCAGCGCGGCCACCAACAAGCTGGAGTAGTCCACGGCCTGAAGTTAGTTGGATAGTTCCGGCGGGCAGAGATCCGACGAGCTGATCCACCGATCGGCCCGCCGCCACTCGTCCTGCAGCCAGCGAACGCGGGCTGATTTGTCGACCGGGGGAGGAGCGGTTTCCCACCAGCGCACAACGATCGGATCCCGCAACGGGATCGAGGACCAGATCCCCTTGAAGTGAGCGACATTGTCGAGGCCTCGATGAGCAAGCACCACGGGGGTGATATCGCTTCGAGCGTTCAGCAGCGTCAGCACGCCGGCTGGCTTGGGCGGAAGGAGGTTTCGGAGCTCGTCGGTGAGGGCTACTGCCTCGGACTCCCCACGACGTTCGAGCGAGGCTCGTACCCGTCGCCGAGTCTCGGCGGTTGCGAACGTGCCCTCGGGAAAGATGACGAGGCTGCCCTCGGGACGAACCAGGCTGGTGAGTCGCTCCAGTTGTCGCAGTTCGGCCTCGGTGTTCTTGTCACGAGTCACAAAGTAGTTGCCCAACGGGGGGCCGAAGAGATCCATCGAAGGCGCCCACCGGAGCTCGTTCTTGAGCACGTGGTGCGCCGGTCGCTCCAGATAGCGGGCAAAGAGGGTGGCCGGAATCACCGCATCGACATTCGAGGCGTGTCGTGCGATCACCAGGGGATGGCCCGAGGGCATCGAATCGAAGTCGCCCCAGTCGATGCGGGCCCCCAAGATGCGACCGGCCCATACCAGCAACGAGCCAGCCCAGGTCCCCATCGCCTGACGCAAGAGATCGAATCGATGTTCCCGGCTCGCCAGGCTGGCCCGCAAGAACAACGTGACGGCGACCCATTCGTGTACCGCGAAGGCGACCGCCATCGCTCCCAGGCGGGTCATTGGTAGCCGGCGCCGAGCTGTGATCAGGTCGGCCAGAAGGAACAGCGGGAACACCAGCGGCGACAGGACCAGCATCAGCGGGGCGACCGCCAGGCCGAGTGGGATCGAAAGAGCCCGACGGAGGTACCGTCGGGCTCTTCCCTCACTTGTCACCATGTCGGTCATCGATCCTCAGACCAGCCGAGGGGCGTGACGGTTACGCAGACTCGTTCAGCGTTCCTCTTTGAAGATCACGTGCCTGCGGACCACCGGATCGTACTTCTTCAGTTCGAGCCGTTCGCGCGTGTTGGTTTTGTTCTTGCGGGTCACGTAGGTGTACCCGGTTCCTTCGGTCGACCGCATCTTGATGAGGGGCCGCTTCTCGCCACTCTTTGCCATTAGACCTTCTCCCCTCGGCGCCGCATGTCGGCCAACACCGACTCGATACCGTTCTTGTTGATCGTCTTGATGCCCTTGGCGCTGACGGTCAGGGTGACCCACCGCTTCTCACTCGGCACCCAGAACCGTTGCCGCTGAATATTGGGGTTCCACCGGCGCTTGGTGACGCGGTGCGAGTGCGAAATGCTGTTGCCGAACGTTGGCTTTCGGCCAGTTACCTGACAGATCTTGGACATGGTGTGAACCTCGGACGAGACGGGTGCGTCGATCGAAAACGCAGACCTCACAGGCTAGGCGAAAGACCCCGGCTTTCCACCGGCACCCCTCCGTCGGAAACTCCTGACCCGACACCCCATTCTGTCGTCGTCCCACCACATTCCGCGGTTCTGTCGTCGGGCGAGCACGCTGCACGTAGCGGGGCGACGATTTTTGGCGATGATGTGCTCGGGCGACGACATTTCTTGGGGGTTGTCGGGGAGGCAGGTGTCGATAGTGTGACGAAGTGGGTTTGGGGCTTAATTCTGCGCGCGGCGCGCGCCGAGACACGCTGTGGATGTCTCGCCCCTCCCTCTCCAGAATTGCCGCTGCAGCAACGCTGCTCGCATCGCTGATGGCCGCGCTGCTGCCCTCGCCGTCGGCCGCTGTCACCGCGCCTCAGATCACCCTGCCCGTCGCCGTGGATCACCTCGATTCGGTGCACTGGACCGACACGTGGGGGGCGCCGCGAAGCGGTGGCCGAATCCACGTTGGGGTCGACATGATCGGCCCGAAGATGACCCCGCTGGTTGCTGCGGCCGACGGCACGATCACGTGGATGCGGCATGACACATCGCGGGGCAACATCATCTACCTCACCGATGACGCCGGGTGGCAGTACACCTACATCCACATCAACAACGACACCCCAGGGACCGACGACGGTGCCAACCGCTACGAAGAAGCGTTCGCTCCAGGTATCGAGCGGGGCGCCCGGGTCAACGCCGGCGACGTGATCGCGTACATGGGCGACTCCGGCAACGCCGAGTGGACCGTGTCGCACCTGCACTTCGAGATCGTCAGCCCCGACGGGGTCAACGTGAATCCAGCTCCGATCGTCGACGAGGCTCTGGAACGAGCGTTGCGTACGGTGCCCGAGGTCGACCCTGCCCGCGTCGCCCCCTTCGACAGTTTCGAGCAGATGGCGGACAACCTCTACCGGGTCGTGCACGGGCGAACCGCCGACGACGCCGAGCTCGCCGACCTGGCGACCACGG
>JABDJU010000036.1 GCA_013003325.1 Acidimicrobiales bacterium | reverse complement strand
GGCCATCCCTGAGCCTGAGGAGGAGTGGGCTCCTCAAAGGTGGTGGAGAACCACGCGGCAGCGGCAGGGCTGAACCCGCTGAGCGCCTCGTGGTGTTTCGCCATGAATTAACGGTACCGGCACCCCGTGACAGCGCGCCCGCCTGCAGTTTCGAAGGCGCGACCATTTGCCACGATTGCTTCAGTTCCCGCCCTGTGTGACCGACGCGACAGAGAACGACGTAGGCACCCTCATACCATCAGGGCACGCCTTTTACGTTCGGCGTCGTCTTCGTCTCTCGTAAGGGTGTTCTGTTGTCCTCTGTTTCCTCGGTCCTTTCCGGTGCGCGCGTTCCCACGCAGCTCACCCACTTCTCCCGGGAATGGGCCGCGAACCCGAAGGCGGACCTTCTGTCCGGCTTGGTGGTGGCGCTGGCCTTGATCCCCGAGGCGATCTCGTTCTCGATCATCGCCGGGCTCGATCCCAAAGTCGGCCTCTACGCATCGTTCTCGATCGCCATCGTGATCGCGTTCACCGGCGGACGGCGGGGCATGATTTCCGCTGCAACCGGGGCGATGGCGCTCGTGCTCGTACCGCTGGTCGCTCAGTACACCGACGACCCTGCACTGGCACTTGGCTACGTGTTCGCAGCCACCATCCTTGCTGGGCTGATTCAGATGGGAATGGGCTACCTCGGAATCGGCTCGCTCATGCGGTTCGTGCCTCGTACGGTGATGCTCGGGTTCGTCAACGCGTTGGCGATCCTCATCTTCATGGCCCAGATTCCTCATATTCTCCTCAACGACGACGGAGGCGTGGAAGGCTCGGTGCTGCTGTTGAACTTGGGCTTCATCGCCGCCGGCCTGGCCATCATCTATGGGCTGCCCCGTTTCAGTACAACGGTTCCGTCGCCGTTGGTAGCGATCGTGGCGCTGTCGGGTTTGGCGGTCGGGTTCGACCTGAACCTCCCCACCGTGGGCGACATGGGCGAGTTACCCGGATCCCTACCAATTCCTTCGCTGCCCCAGGTGCCGTGGAACTTCGGCACGTTGGAGATCATTCTCCCGGTGGCGATCACCCTGGCCCTGGTTGGCCTGCTCGAGTCGCTGCTCACAGCCCAGCTGCTCGACGACCTGACCGACACCGACTCGGACAAGAACATCGAGTCGACCGGCCAAGGCATCGCCAACGTGGTCACCGGCTTCTTCGGCGGCATGGCAGGCTGCGCCATGATCGGACAGTCGATGATCAACCATCGCTCCGGTGGGCGAACCCGACTGTCGACGTTGGCCTCGGGTGTCTTCCTTCTGATCCTCATCCTTGCCCTCGGAAACTGGGTGGCCCAGATTCCCATGGCTGCCTTGGTGGCCGTGATGATCATGGTTGCGGTGGGCACGTTCAACTGGGGCAGCATCAAACTCGAGACGCTTCGAACGCTTCCGGTCGAGGAATCGGTGGTGATGGCCGGCACGATCGCCATCGTTGTGCTCACCCACAACCTCGCCTACGGCGTTGCCGCCGGGGTCTTGTTGTCGGCGATCTTCTTCGTCCGTCAGGTGGCGTGGGTGGTTCGGGTGACCAGCGTGGTCGACCCCGACAACGTGGAACGTCTCTACGCCGTCACCGGCGAGCTGTTCTTCGCTTCCACCAACGATTTGGTTCACCAGTTCGACTACGACAACGTCAAGGTGAGACGGGCGGAGATCGACCTGAGCGAGGCCCGGGTGTGGGATACCTCGGCGGTTGTCGCCCTCGACGCCGTTGTGGCCAAGTTCGCTGAGCGCGGTATCGAGGCCCATCTCGTCGGCCTCAATCGCCACGCCGAAGAACTACACAGCAATGCCAGCGGCAAGGTATCGGTCGGGCACTAGAACCGAGCGTCAGGTGTCAGTCGTTGCCTCGCCAGCGGTCGAGGTTGTCACTGATCACCTGGCGGGCCTGCGCCGAGACCGCCGCACTGTCGCCCGGCGTTCTGGGGATCGGGTCACCGAACTCGATTCGTACGGTGGTGCCGAAGGGAATCGGTTTGAGGTTGTAGCGGAGCAACCGCCAGGATCCGTCGATCGTGACCGGCACAACCGGGAGCTGATCAGCGCCTTCGAGCATCGTGATCGAACCGGCACGACGGAACTTGCCGAGCTGACCGTCGCGGCTGCGGGTGCCCTCGGGAAAGATGACCACGCTCACATCGCGAGCCTGGGCGGTCTTGGCCATCTCCTCGATCGCAGCGACCGCCTGGCGGCGATTGCCGCGATCGATCACAGCGTTGCCGCCCTTGTTCAGGTTCAGCGAAATACTCGGAATCCACTTGGCCAGCTCTTGTTTGGCCACATATTTGGGGTAGTTGGAGAACAACAAGCCGCCGATCAGCACGATGTCGAACAGGCTCTGGTGGTTCGAGATGAGGGCGTAACCTCGGCCGGGCTCAATGGCGGGCGATCTGGTGACTTCGATCGTGGTGCCGCAGATCCGGAAGACGCTGATCAAGGTGCGCTGGAGCGCGGCCATCACCCATTCGAATGGGCGCATGCCGAAGGGCCGGGCGATCCGTCCGGCGATGTCGAAGACCACCAGAGTTAGGCAGAAGGCGATGAGAAAGGGAACGGTGAAGAACCAGTCTCGAATCCGGCGTGCCACGAAAACGAGCTTACGGCGACAGCGACGGTCGAAGTAGATTCGAGCCATGTCGGAAGTCGATGACTACCTCGACGAAGCCCCCGAGCCACACCGATCGACACTGCGGGAGTTGCGAGCTTTGCTGAAGTCGCTCCTGCCCGACGCTGAGGAAGGACTGTCATACGGAGTGCCCGCCCTGAGGGTGAACGGCGAACCGGTGGCTGGCTATGCCCACGCCAAGAAACACTGCAGCTTCTTTCCCCACTCCGGGTCAGTGCTGGACCGAGTGGAGCCCGAGCTGTTGGCCGGATATGACTGGGCGAAGGGCACGCTCCGCTTTCCGGTGGATCAGGTTCCCGACGAAGCCCTGCTTCGGCGGCTGGTGGAGATTCGGCTGTCTCAGCTCACCGCGTAACGCGTTTGACACACATGCGGGCGCGCGACTGACCTCGCAGAGGCGAGATACCTACGACTTCGGTTGGCCCCCGTCGCGTTCCCTTCATTCTCGTTTGGGGATGAGTGGGCTGTCGGTGAAGAGCTGTTTGAGGGGGCTGTGGTGGGTTGGGTCGTTGCGGTGTTTGTAGGAGTGGTGGACTCCGCACAACAGTTGCCCGTTGGATACGAGGGTGGGGCCTCGTTCTGACCAGGGCACCACATGGTCGTATTGACAGTGGCGGGCGGGTCGCCGGCAGCCTGAGTGTTGACAACAAGTGTCCCGGAGCCGGATCATGCGCCGTTGCACGGTGGTGAAATGCCGGCCGGCGGGTGTGTCTTGAACCAGTTGACCCGATCTGTTCACCGGGTGATAGCGGACCCGAGCAGAGGGTTTCAGACTGGCGACGATTGCGGGTGGGATCAGGTTCCCACTCGAGGTGCGGGGATACCCGACACCAGCAAACCCTCTGTCACCCGGCACTGCCACAGCAATGCTGGGTTCGGGTTCGACATCGTGATCATCGTGGGGTACGAGGATCTCCAGGTTGGGTCGCGCTGTGCCCTCGCGGTTGGGGTTCAACACCAGTTGCACGAGGGCGTCGTGGTTGGCTTGGGCGATCGATAGGTCACGATCTGCTTGTTGTAGTCGTTTCGCGTTGTCCAACACGGTGTTCATTACTTGTTCGCCCAGCAACGGGTCGAGCACCCCGGTGACATGCACATTGGAAAACAGGTCAGGCTGCAAATGCAGATGCCGTTTGGCTTGAGCCTGTAGGTACTCATCCAAATGCTCATCGGGGTCAGCCACTGCCACCCACGTGCGCAGAGCGTCCTCGAACTCCTCAGGAG
>JABDJU010000020.1 GCA_013003325.1 Acidimicrobiales bacterium | reverse complement strand
TCGCCGCTCATCGCGTCCTCACCAAAGGCAGCGAGGGCGTCGAGCGCAACGTCGGGCAGCAACACGCTGTCGATGATGTGGACCGTGCCATTGGCAACCGGAACGTTCGAGCAGATCACGTTGACTCCGTTGACCATTGTGCCGTCGTCGTTGAAGCTGACGTCGCCACCCTCGACCGTGGTCTGCGTGCTGCCACCGAGTTCGGCAGCGTTGTTGTCGCCACCGACGACGTGGTAGGTGAGGATGCTGGTGAGGAGGTCTTTGTCGGCCAGGATGGCGTTGAGTTGGTCCTCGGGGATTTCTGCGAAGGCGTCGTTCACTGGGGCGAAGATGGTGAAGGGGCCGTCGGAGTTGAGGGTGTCGACGAGGTCGGCTTCTACGACTGCGGTGACGAGGGTGCTGAGTAGCGGGTTGTTGGATGCTGCGGTGGCGGCGGTGTCGTCGGCCATGCCGGCGAAGGAGCCTTCACCTTCGGTCGGAACAGCGTCACAGGCCGGACCGAATGCGCCGAGCATGTCGCTCATTGCCTGATCGCCGACCTCGACGGTGGTGGTTGGGTTCTCGGCGGCGGTGTCATCGCTGCCGCATGCTGCCATCAGAAGTCCGGCGGCGGCGAAGACCGAGGCCATGCGGCGACCGCTTCGGTTCTTCATTTGGGTGGGGTTGTTCGAATTCATGTTGGTTCCTTCTGGTTTGGGGGAGGTCGCTCACGCCGCGTTGGCGCTGCGTTTGTGACGAAACGTGACCGGTGCTGACAGCTGGTGTCAGGCTTGGTCGACGAGCACCACAACGGTGTGGTGTCCGGAAGCTCCGTCTGGCAATGGTTCGGAGCGGTCGGCTGTTTGGATGGATCCGTTTCGATCTTTTGCTCGAACCGTCACCGAATGGCGTCCGGGCGTGGCCTCCCAGGGGAACGACCACTGCCGCCACGTGTCGTCATTGACCTCGTCGGCCAGGTCGGCTGGCAGCCAGGGTCCCTCGTCGATCGACAGCTCGACCGACTCGATACCGATCGTCTGAGCCCAGGCCACGCCACCGATCACGAAGGGACCGGGGGCGATCCGGTCGAGGCCGCGTGGAGTGTCGATCCGACTCTGAAGCTTGATCGGTGCTTCGACCGCATAGCCGCGGGGCACCCAGTAGTGGTCGAACGCATCGAATGTCGTGAGTTCGATCTCACTCAACCATTTGGTGGCCGACACATAGCCGTAGAGTCCGGGCACGATCAGTCGGGCCGGGAAGCCGTGCTCGAGCGGCAGAGGTTCTCCGTTCATACCCACTGCGATCAGAGCATCACGGCCGTCGAGCGCAGCCACCGGGAACCCACAGGTGTAGCCGTCCACCGAGCGGCCGACGACCTGGGTCGCTGCGGGATCGATGCCGGCTTCGGCCAGGAGATCGTCGAGGCGAGCGCCCAACCATCGAGCCGTGCCGATGAGTTCTCCGCCCACGGTGTTGGAGACACACGCAAGTGTGATGTCACGCTCGATGAGTTCACGATTGAGAAGGTCGGCGTAGCTCAGTGTCAGTTCTCGGTCGACCATTCCGGTGACCTTCATCGACCATGTTTCGGCTGGCACCTGGGGGACGATCAGCGCGGTGTCGATGCGGTAGAAGTCGGAGTTGGGTGTGAAGAAGGGCGCGGCGTTCTCCGCCTGCGCTCCCGGCGGAATCGCCGCCAGCCGTTGGGTCGGCTGTGGGAGGTCGAGCGCTTCACGGGAGTCGCGAGCACTGAATCGTGCGTCGAGACCCCTGCCGGTCGTACCTGCCACTGCCGCTCCGGCTGCAATCACACCGGCGGTGGCAAAGAAGCGCCGGCGAGATGACGGGTGGTTCATTCCCGACGGTTCGAGGTTCGTAACCCGCTCGAATTCGGCCAGCGCCCCGACGACGACCATCGCTCCGATCACAGTCGGCAGAATCGACCACCACGGGGAACCGGCCCGATCACTGAGTGCAGCCCACGAGCCGACGAGGGCAAAGAGCCCGACGCCGACCATGCCGAACACCCGTCGATGACGAAGGGTGACAATACCGACAAGGCCTGCATAGATCGTGAGGGTCACTGCGATCCCGACGAGCAGGGCGATCTTGTCGTTGGTTCCAAACAGGTCGATCGCCACGTCTTTCACTGGCGCCGGGACCAAATCGACAACCCGATCGCCGACTGCGATCACCGGTGAGCGAAGTGTCCGGCTGAGCCCGGCGGCTATCTCGGCGACACCGAGACCAAGGCCGGCACTGACGATGCCGGCCATCGCAGCGCTGCGACGTGAAGGTTTCGAGTATTCAGATGCGGGTTGAGCTGAGGGCGGAGAATCGGCGGCTGCATTGTCATGGGCGCCGAGCTTGAATCCGGAGGTCATGCTGTCGGTTCGGAACCGACAGCTGTTTGGATGGATCGGATCGGTCAGCCGATCACCGGCACCGCAGGACCCTCAGGCGATCTCGCCGATCAACAGAATCTCGCCGGTGGGTTGGTCCGATCCCGTGTCGGGTTCGTTGGTGATGCCCCACGCTGCCGGTGAGCGTCCATCCAGATCGAGCTGTATCCGCACCGTTCCATCGGCGTCGGGCCGGAACAGTCCGGTTGCATTTGGTCCCCCTGCGTCGATCAGCCACAGCTCGTAGGCCCGCCCGGTACCCGGGTCGGACAAGTCTGAGGCGATCAGTACGGCGCGGTCTTCACTAGGTGACCACACCACCCTGGCATTGCCCGCCGTGCCTTCGAGAGGGAGTGTCTCCGCGTCGACGGCCACCAGGACGTCGTCGAGGTCGTCGCCGGATCGAGCGACCTGAAGTCCACCCAGAAAACCAACCACTGCAACAACCGCAGCAGCGGCGAGTGCCAAGACCCGTTGGCGAGGCGCATTGCGGCGCTTGCGTTCGGCAAGATCGACCACCCGGTCCGGGAGGATCGGTGCGATCTGGCGGGTGGAACCGATCTCCGCCATCAGGCGATCTTTCAGGTCGGCCGGTGGTGAGGTGGTGGCCGATTCGGCCAGAAGAGCCGCCGTTTCCCGGTAGTCGCTCACCTCGGCTGAACAGATAGCGCAGCTTGGATAGTGCGCTTCGAACTCGCGGCGTTCCGATTCGTCGAGCGCGTCGAGCGCGTAGGCGGCAGCGAGATGGTGTAGATCGTTCGTCATTGGTTCACCCCTAGGTGATCTCGAAGTTTGATGAGGCCGTCACGAATTCGGCCTTTGACTGTGCCCTCGGCGGTGTCGAGGAGGGCGGCCACCTCCCGATAGGTGTGACCACCGAAGTAGGCGAGCTCCACGGCGGCCCGTTGGTCCTGGGTGAGGATGTCGAGCGCGTTGAGCACGCGGGTCCGGTCGAGGCGGTCGAGTACCAGCTCCGAGACCGAGTCGTGGTCCCGTTCAAGCTGGCGTCCCACGACATCGTTGCGGTCACGATGGGATTGCTCGGCGCGAACCCGGTCCACTGCGCGACGGTGGGCGACGGTCGCGATCCACGACTTCACCGAGCCCCGATTGGCGTCATAGCGAGGAGCCAGTCGCCAGATTTCGACGAACACTTCCTGCGCGATCTCTTCGGCCTGGGATGGGTCCCGCACTACTTTGAGCACGATGCCGTACACCAGGGCTGACACGCCGTCGTAGAGCTCACCAAAGGCGGCTTGATCGCCACGTCCGGCTCGCTGAAGCAGACCGGCGAGGACGTCTGCCTCTGAGGCTGGTTCGGCACGGGCACCAACCGCTTTCAGGCGGCTCAATGGATTCACTCTGTCCATAGTGACGCCTCATCGTCCAAAGCCCATCCATGCCCGTGCATGTTCCATGTTCGGAGCCGTACGCGCTTTGGATGGCTTGGCCTACGGTGTGGGTCACCTGAGACAGGTGGCGGCATGTAGCGCGGCCTTCTAAACCAGCGGTGAACGGTCGGTGTCAACCCATTCACCTGCTGGTTGCCCTGCAAGTGCGTTCTAGTCGTTGCCGTTCCGGCGGTCCATGTCGGCCCGATACTCCTCGGCCAGAGTTGCCTTTTCGTCGTCGGTCAACACTTTGCCGGCGACCGGGAACACCTCTTTCTCCTCTTCATCGAGATGGTGGAGGAGGCGTTCCTTCAACTCCCTGACCGTAATGAGCCATTGCGGTGCGGACATGTCGTACGACTCGAGCCGCTCGACGTAGTCATCGAGTTCTTTGTGCTCTGCCACGCTGTGGCGGGCGTTGTCCTGGGTCTTGTCGTGCTCCATCAACGGAACGTAGAAGTACCGCTCCTCGGCCCCAGCGTGTGCCTCCAACGCGGCACGTAAACGCTGGAACAAGTCTCGCCTACCGTCGCTGTCGCCCTCGGTCTGCTCCAAGAGGTCAATCAGGGTTCGCTGGTTGTCGTGATCGGCACGTAGGGCATCAAAGATTGTGGTCATACTGTCAGCTCTACCCCGGCCGCTTCAGTGATAAACAAGCGGCACGGAGCCGTAGGCCATCATCCGCACACCGCTGCCCATCGCCGGTACTGTGGCAAGAGTATGGACGCGAGTGGACCGACGCCGGTGGTGCCCATGACGGGTTGGAGAAGCTGATGGATTGGTATGTCAAGGCGACTCACGAAGCTGCATCGCAACTGCGAACCGAGGTGCGAGATTACCTCTCACGGCACGCGGTGGAGGGCGCCGATATCGGTGGGGCCGAACTGGCTCTTGCCGAGCTCTTGACCAATGCAGTCGAACACTCCGAGAACGACGTTTGGGTATCGATCGACTGGGGTGCACCCCAGCCGATGATCACCGTGCACGATCTCGGCCCAGGGTTCGAGCTTCAGGAGGAAGCTTCAGA
>JABDJU010000321.1 GCA_013003325.1 Acidimicrobiales bacterium | reverse complement strand
AACGAGATTGCCTCGTCGACGGGTACGACCCGGCGGGCATCGGCCACCGTCTCTGTCGCGAACCCTCCGTGATCGGCCGCCAGCGGATCCAGACCGACGATCTGTTCGAGGACGGTGCGGCAGTTCGACGACCTTCCGGCACCGCATGGACTGCAGCTTCCGCAGGGTGGTGACACCCCGGCTACGACCCGCTGACCCTCGAAACGGCCGGCCACACCTTCACCGACTGCGGTGACTTTGCCTGCCCATTCGTGACCGAACCACGCCGGCGCGACCACTGTGCCTCCCAGCCACGCCTCCCGATCGGAACCCCCAACGCCGCAGGCCGTGATCTCGACGACGACTTGGCCCGCCGCCGGCGAGTGGCCGGGGCGATCGGTGATCTCCAGCGATCGAGGGCCGTTGAGTCGAGCGACACGCATGTCAACCAAACCGTGCCGGTCGCAGTGTGTCGAGCACATCGAAGTAGTCCGGAAACGTTTTGGCGACACAGTCGGGATCGCGGATCTGGATTCCCGGGTGTTTGAGTCCGAGCAGGGCAAAGCTCATCGCCATCCGGTGATCCTGGTAGGTGGTTACGACACCGGGCCGGGCGACACCGGGGTACACGATCATGCCATCGGCGGTTTCGGCCGCTCTGATCCCACGGCGCGACAGCTCGGTCACCACGGCTGCGATCCTGTCGGTCTCCTTGCGTCGGATGAACCCGATCCCGCTGATCTCGGTCGGTGAGTCGGCGAAGGTGGCGACGATGGCCAGGGTCTGCGCGGTGTCGGAAATGTCCCTCATGTCAACCTCCACGCCGCGTAGCGATCCGGTTCCCCTGACCTCGGTGGTTGTTTCGGTCATCTTGACCACAGCGCCCATCTGCTCCAGCACGTGAACGAACCCGAGGTCCCCCTGGGTGGTGCGAGTGCCCAGACCGTTGATCTTCACCCGGCCACCGGTGATCGCCGCAGCCGCAAAGAAATAGCTGGCTGCTGAGGCATCCGGTTCGATCGCGATCGTGGTTGGCCGATATCGGGCCGCTGGCACAGTGAATTCTCGCAGCTCGGGGTGGGTGTCGACTTCCACGCCAAACTTCGCCATCGTCTGCAACGTGAGGTGCACATAGGGTTTCGACACCAACTCGCCGGCGACCCGCACGTAGAGCCCCCGGTTGGTGCGGGGGGCGACCATCAACAGACCGGAGAGGTATTGGCTCGAGACCGAACCTTGCACGACGACCGACCCGCCCTCGAGGCCACCGCCGTGAACGGTGAGCGGAAGCGAATCACCTTCGATCTTGGCGCCGAGGTATCGAAGCTTGGCCACCAACTCGGTGATCGGGCGACTACGCAGCTGAGCAGCCCCGTCCATACGGTACGGCCCTCGACCCAGGCAGAGAACCGGGAGCAAAAACCGGCTCGTCGTCCCCGACATTCGAACATCCAGGTCGGCGGGCCCGGGCGGAATGTCGCCATCGGGGTTCATCACCGTGATCGTCCGTCCGGCGGGATCGGCCCACACCGCAAGGCCGAGACTCAGCAGCGACCCGACCATCGCGATGGTGTCGTCGGCGAACAGCGCCCCTTCGAGTCCGGATGTCCCCGGAGCCAGAGCCGCGCAGATCAGCGCCCGGTTGGTATGGCTCTTGGAGCCCGGCACCCTGACGGTGGCATCGGGGGGACGTAGCAGCGGGGCGATGGTGCGCAACGAGAAAACCTGTGGTCGATCGATCGGTCCCTCAGCCTACGGCTCGAAGTCTGTGATTCGCAGATGATCGCGCAAAGCGAGTCGAGCGGTGCGCAACGCGATCCTGGCGTCGGCCAGCACCTCCTCCTTGTACGCAAGTTCCCTCTTCAGGCGTGTCACCTCGGCCTCGGCGGCCTCGGCTCGCGCCACGGCATCGGACAGCTCGAGATCGAGGACTTGGGGAGCGGGATCATCGGCCGGGCCAGAGGACGTCCGCGCCAACAGGGCTCGCGCTCGAGCACCCAGCGTTGATCCCTTCCGGCCGGAACTACCCATGTGGCGTTTGAGCGTAGTGCTCGCCGCCTTTGGGACCCCTATCCCCTGATGGCGTCGCCCGAGGCGGGATCGAAGAAGTGCATCCTCGACGTGTCGACGTCGATGGTGAGGGGATTGCCCATCCGGGCCCGCGAACGAGGGCTGAAACGGCCGACGTAGATCGTGCGACCCAGCTCGTCCTTGGTTTGTTCGACGGCGTCTTCGCCCTCGAACTCGGCGTCCATAATCGCGAAGGGCTCTGCATCGAGGGGGAAGTGCACGATGATCTCTGAGCCGAGCGCCTCGACGAGCTGTGTCTCGGTCGTGATCTTGCGATCTGCGGGCATCGGCTCGACGGCCAGTTCGGCATCGGCGAGATCTTCGGGTCGCACACCGACAACGATGTCTTTGCCGACATAGCTCGCCAGACTCGGATTGGCGGCGGCCACGTTTGGATCGACGCCGAGAGTGTTGCTTCCGAAGGTGACAGTGAGATTGGAACTATCACCGCCCAACGTGGCCTTCATGAGGTTCATCGAGGGCGATCCGATGAAGCCAGCGACAAACACGTTCCCCGGCTTGTCGTAGAGATTTTGGGGCGTGTCAACCTGCTGCAGGAAGCCTCGCTTCAACACCGCCACCCGGTCGCCCATCGTCATTGCCTCAACCTGGTCGTGGGTCACGTAGATGGTGGTGACTCCCAGATCGCGCTGGAGCGCTGCGATCTCGGCACGCATTTGCACGCGGAGCTTGGCATCGAGGTTCGACAGCGGCTCGTCCATGAGGAATGCCTTCGGCTGACGCACGATGGCTCGACCCATCGCCACACGCTGCCGCTGACCGCCGGAGAGCTGCCCGGGCTTGCGGTCGAGGTTCTCGGTGAGATCCAACACGGCGGCAGCCTTCTTAACCCGCTCCTCGATCTCCGGCTTCGGCACCTTGGCCAATTTCAGGGCGAAGCCGATGTTGTCGGCCACCGACATGTGCGGATAGAGGGCGTAGTTCTGGAACACCATGGCGATGTCGCGGTCTTTGGGGTGCACATCGTTGACCATTCGGTCGCCGATGTACAGCTCGCCACCGCTGATCTCCTCCAGGCCGGCCACCATCCGAAGGGCGGTGGACTTGCCACAGCCCGAGGGTCCGACGAGCACCAGGAACTCGCCATCGGTGATGTCGATACTCAGGTCGGTGATCGCGTGGTACCCGTTCGGGTAGACCTTGTTGACGTCTTTCAAAACAACTTGAGCCATGCGTGTTTCCCCCTACAGAATTGGCGTACGCGAGATATGACACTATCACCGCTGCTCAACTCCCGCAGCATCGACGTGACCTGGGGGTGCGCCCCTGATTACCCTGTGAGTTGATTCACCTCTGAGTGTGGTGGGTCGTCTTCGGTACTCTGGGCGTTTGAAGGGCGCCGGTGGGTGGCCCAGGACGACAGCGCTGTGTGGACGGGAGAGCGCGAACGAATGGTGCGCGACGGAGAACGTAGAGGCGGGATCGACCTCGAACTGAGGGACGAGCAGCCCGTGGAACCATGGTTCGGCTTCCGGCGTTCCGAGGCGCTCGCCTCCCCGCGCACCGGAACACCGGACAACAGCGCCCCGGTAATCGTGCAACGAGTCCCGGCCGGCCGGTGGAGCTCGGACCACATGACCCGCCTTCTCGACACGCTTCCCAACGGAGACACGGGGAGGGATACCGCTGGCATCGTTCCCGTGGTCAGCATCGACGAGAATCTCAAGGGCGAGGCGGTAGTGGTGTCGCTGCGTACCGACGCTCCCCGATTTCAGGAACGACTCGACTTCCGGAGTCCTCCAACCTGGCATGAAGGTGCGGGAGTGACCCTGGCGACCGCCCTTACCGTCGAACGGGCCCATTCCCTCGGTTTGCGCCACGGGGCGCTAGGTCCCAAGGACGTCATCGTCGCCGGCCCTGAACTTGCCGTCGCCGGCATGGGGCTAAGCCTGGCCGGCACCCCCGATCCGCAGCTTCCGATGGCACCCGAGGTTGCTCGGTCCGGCGTTCCAACGGTCGCCGGCGACGTCTACAGCCTCGGCCGTCTCCTCGAGGTCGGGACGGCCGCCGACCCGGACACGCCGGAGGAGATCTCCGCCATCGTTGCCGACGCAACCGCCGATGATCC
The DNA here is from genome assembly GCA_013003325.1 of Acidimicrobiales bacterium. Taxonomy (GTDB): domain Bacteria; phylum Actinomycetota; class Acidimicrobiia; order Acidimicrobiales; family SZUA-35; genus JABDIY01. Next base: position 2,378 of record JABDJU010000321.1, on the reverse strand, counting down.
CGAATCGAGGATCGGCAGCGCACGCGAGTTCGCAGCCCGACTCGAAGAGGTCGGAAGCGGGATCATTCGGACCTACACGCCGATGACCTTCGCCGATTCGCCGATCTTCCTGCCCGATCAGACCAGCGATGAGGACGAACCAGACGAAGGCGCGGCGGTCGTCATACCGGCGGCGATGGCCACCGTGACGCCCGCCGTCAGCGACCGGCCCGGAAGGATTCTGCCCTTGCTGGTCGGGGCCGGCCTGACCGCTGTGATCGGGTTCGGCCTGTGGGCCGCAGCAACCAGCGGATCCGACGATTCGACCGCCGGCACGACCACTGCGCCGCCAACGACCCAAACCACCACCAGTCAGCCGCCTAGCACGACCGAGCGGCCCACGACGACAAGGCAGCCCACCACGACAGAGCAACCCACCACGTCGGACCCGACGACAAGCTCGACGACGACGACAACAACAACAACGGCACCTCCGACCTCGGTGACGACCCTGCCGACCCCACCCGATGTTCCCGCCGTTCCGGTCGATCAGGCCGGACTCGAGCTCGTACACGGCCTGGCCGAAGCTCGGGTGGACGCCTACTTGAACGGCGAACTACTGATCGCCGGATTCGAGCCGGGCGAGATCGCAGGCCCGCTGTATCTAGACCCAAGCACCTACGACATCGACCTCTTTGCCGCAGTCGACTCACCAGCACCCCTCAGCGTCGACCGGACCGACAGTCCTCTCGTCTCGGGCGCGGTTCCGATATCCGGCGAACCCGAGTCCCTTGTAGTCACCGCCGGACAAGACGGGGCAGGGTTCACCACGTTCGCTGATGACCTCAGCACCCTGAGCCCCGGTCAGGGTCGCCTAGCGGTCCGAAATCCCACCGACGCCACCATCGAGGTTTCCATCGAACCGGTCGCCGAAGGCGAGGCTCTTCGGCGACAAGCGATCTCGCCGGGAGCGGTTCTCTCACGAGATTTTCCCGCCGGCGACTACCAGGTCACGATCAGCGGCGAGGACGGCACGGCCCTGCTTGCCACGATCATTTCCAACACCGAGGGTGAGGCCACGGCGGCTACCTACCTTGCTGACGGGAGGCTGATTCTGCAGCGCATCGGCGGACTTGGATCGGCCCCGAACGGTATTCCGACGGGAACCAGTGGCCTGCTGCCAGGGTCTGGCGACCCCATCACCGGGCTTCTGGTCGCCGCCGCCGGCGCCCTCGGCCTGTTCACTCTGGTCGGCCAACAGCGGCTGCGACGAACGGGAAACGGCTGAGTGGGACATCCATTCAGGCTCGTCCATTGGACAGTGGCCTATTTGATCATTGCGGTCGCCCTGGTCGCCACACCTCCTGTCTCGAGACCGGGCGGGGCGCTCCAGGTGGTCGTTCGCAGCGCCGTCACTGCCAATCCGGTCGACCTGGCCTATGAGTCAGCCCCGCCTTCCCCGGTCGTACAGAGCATTCCTCGCCGACCCTCGGCCGATGCGCTGGTTGCCCCGGACGACGACTCGGTGCCGGTTCGGCTGAGCATGCCTCGCATCGGGATCAGCGGTCCGGTGCGTTCAGTCGGAATCGGTGACGATCAACAGCTCGACGTCCCCTTCGCCCTGTCAGCCGGTTGGTATCGCCACTCCGCCGAACCGGATGCCCCGGGAGCGTCGGTCATAGCAGCTCATGTGGACTACGGAGGAAGACCAGGCCTGTTCTTCGAACTGAGAAACGCCGCGGTCGGTGACGCCGTGTCGATCGAAACCGCCGATGGGCTCATCCGACAGTACGTGGTCACCGCCATCGATCTCTACGACAAGTCGAAGCTGCCCTCCGATGAGCTCTTTCGCACCAGCGGCGAACACGCGCTCCACCTCGTGACCTGCGGAGGAACGTTCGATTCGATCGCCCGCAGTTATAGAGGAAATCGTGTCATCACGGCGGTCCGCCGCGATATTTGATTCTCATCGAGAGCCCAGGAGGCCGAGCGAAAGCTTGAGTCGCACGATCCGTTCCACGCTCTGGTCCAGCCGCTCGTCTGAGATTCGTCCCTCGGCGACAGCGGCAGTGAGGCCTTGCACCGCGGCTGCAAGGTCGGGTGGGACGAGCAGTATGTCGATTCCGGCTTCGACAGCCAGCACGGCAAGCTCGGCCTCGTCGATGCCGTCGAGAGCTCGCATGTCCATCGCGTCGGTTACCAGGAGTCCCTCGTAGCCAAGTTCTGACCGGAGCAACTGTTCGGTGAGCTCGGGGGCGATCGTGGCCGGTTCGGTCGAGCCGAGGCTCGGGACGGCGAGGTGACCCACCATCACAGCAGCAACGTCGGCGTTGATGGCTGCGGTGAACGGTGGCAGATCGACCGAACGCCACTCGGCCTCGGAGGAGTCGACCGTCGGC
>JABDJU010000295.1 GCA_013003325.1 Acidimicrobiales bacterium | reverse complement strand
GCACCTGCGTGCCGCGGTACAGACCGGATCCATCGCCCAGGCCAACTGTATTTGCGGTTGCAAATATCCGGAAGCAGGGGTGGGGGGTGATCACCCGGTTCTCGTCGAGCAGGGTGAACTTGCCGTCGCGCTCGAGCAGCCGCTGAATGACGAACATGACGTCGGGTCGGCCTGCGTCGTATTCGTCGAAAACGACTGCGACCGGGCGTTGGATCGCCCATGGCAGCAGCCCCTCGACGAACCGGGTCGTTGCCTGCCCGTCGTCGACCACGATCGCGTCCCGTCCGACGAGATCCATCCTGGTGAGGTGCCCGTCGAGGTTGATTCGCAGCACGGGCCATTCGAGCCTTGCAGCGACCTGTTCGATGTGGGTCGACTTGCCGGTCCCGTGCATCCCCTGAATGAGCACGCGCCGGTTGAGCTCGAAGCCGGCCATGATGGCACGCTCGACGTCGGGTACCAGGTGGTAGTTGGGGTCGACAGCAGGCACGTGCTCCCAGAGCTCGAGCCGGTCGGACAGATCGGGGCGCAACCCGACTCCTAGACGTAGTCTTTGTATTTTTCGAGATGCCGCACCGGCGTGGACAATGCGTCCTTGCGGAACGGATCTCCCAACTCCTGGGTACACATGATCTCGATCACGGTGGTCTTGCCCTCGTTCATCTGGGCATCGATCGCATCTTTGAGGGCGGCTCCCACATTGTCGATCTTGTCAACCCTCACACCCTCGGCACCCATGGCCCGAGCGATCTCGGCGTAGTTCTCGCCGCCATCGAGTTCGCCAGCCACGAACCGGCGGCCGTAGAAGTCGACCTGGTTCTTCTTCTCAGCCCCCCACTGGCGATTGTGGAACACGACCGCAGTGACCGGGATATTGTGGCGCACCGCCGTCATCACCTCCACCATGCTCATGGCCCAGGCACCGTCGCCGGCATATGAGATCGAGGGGCGATCCATCGCCGCCGCCTTGGCACCGATGGCGCAGGGCAGGGCGTAGCCACAGTTGCCCCAGCTCATGGCGGCGAAGAAGCTACGGGGTTCTTCGAAGCGGAGATAGCTGTTCGATACCGAGTTGATGTTGCCGATGTCGGTGGAAACCATCGCTCGGGGAGGCATCGCCCTTTCGAGTTCGCGCAGAACCTGCCGGGGGTGAAGCCAGTCGCCGGGCAATTCCTCGGCCTCGGCGATGGCCTCCATCGAGAACTCGTCCTTCTCGTAGATCCATTCGTCGAGCTCGGCCTCCCACGCATCCTTTTCGGCGTGCATGATCGACATCCGCTCTTCGGCGTTGGCGTCGCAGACGAGCTCACGATCCTGCAAGCGCTCAAGTAGCGCCTGGGCCGCCTGGGCGGCGTCACCGTTGATGCCCACGCTGATCTTCTTCACCAGGCCCAGCATCTTGTGGTCGGCGTCGACCTGAATGATCTTGGCATCGGCGGGCCAGTAGTCCATGCCGTGTTGGGGCAGGGTGCCGAAGGGCCCCAGGCGCGTACCGAGCGCTAGCACCACATCGGCTTTGTTGATGAGCTTCATCGCCGCTTTTGATCCCTGGTACCCGAGCGGCCCGGTCCACTGCGGATGCGACGCAGGGAAGCTGTCGTTGTGGAGATAGGTGTTGGCCACGGGACATTTGAGCCGCTCGGCCAGCGCAATGGTTTCGGCCATCGCGTCGCCCATGACGACTCCGCCACCGCTGAGCAGCACCGGGAATTCAGCTTTGGCGAGAAGATCAGCGGCTTCATCAAGGCTCTTTGACCCGCCGGGTCCCCGATCGACGCGCATCGGTTCTGGGATTTCGACGTCGATGTCGCCGTAGAAACGATCGCGGGGGATGTTGAGCTGTGTCGGCCCCATCTCGCTGATGGCGCGGTCGAAGCAGCGGGCTGTGAGTTCGGCCATCCGGTTCTCGTTGTCGACCTGGCCCTGATACTTGGTGAACTCTTCGAACATCGGCAGCTGGTTTGCCTCCTGGAAACCGCCGAGGCCGATGCCGCCCGAACCGGTCTGAGGCGTGATGATCACGACAGGCGAGTGGGCCCAGAACGCGACCGCGATGGCCGTGACACAGTTGGAGATGCCGGGGCCGTTCTGTCCGATCACGACGCCGTGGCGCCCAGAAACACGGGCGTAGCCGTCGGCCATGTGAGCCGCCCCCTGCTCGTGGACCACGGGAATCAACCGGATCCCGGCCGGGGCGAAGATGTCCATCGCGTCCATGAAGGCGCTGCCCATGATCCCGAACATGTCGGTGACCCCATTGGCTACAAGGGTCTCGACGAAGGCTTCGCTTGGTGTCATGCGGGTCATGCGTTAGAGGCTATAACCGCACGGGAATGTCGTCTAGCGAAACCGGCTCAAAATGCCCCACTCCGCAGGCTAGATGCGGTGGAGCTCGCCGATTCCTGCGCACAGCAGATCGAGCAGATGTTCGAACGACTCGTCGAGATCCTGTTCGAGCGGGTGCCCGTCGCCCGCTTCAAGATGGGCGAAGCCATGAAAGGCGCTCCGCAGCGTGCGAGCTGCATGGACCCGCTCATCGTCGGAAAGACCGAAGGGCAGGAGGGCCCGACCCAGAAGATTCACGATTCGGTCGACCGCCGCCTCGAGTTCGGTATCGCCGGCACACGGATACCGATCGGTCGCCGCGTACAAACCGGGGACATCCTTCACGGTCTGACGCCACGCCCGACCCATTGCCCTCACCGCTTCGACGCCGTCGAGGCCGGCGCCGGCCTGGCTCAGCCGTCGGTACAGCTCGTCACGACCCCGCAGGCCCAACAGCCGAATCAGGTCGTCGTAGCTGTCGACGTGTCGGTACAGGGCCGGCTGACTGGCGTTGAGCTGTTTCGCCACGCGGGTGAGCGTGATCGAATCGAGTCCCTCGGCGTTTGCGATAGCGGATGCCGTTTCGACCACGATGTCGGTTGTCAACGATTCCCGCACCATCCGTGACCAGGCTAACGGGCACATCGAACCGCGCATCGAGACAGCTGAATGTCCCCGGACATCGCGGCTCGCGCTATTGCCTGACCAGAGCGGCGAGCTGGCGGTCAGCTCGGAGACGGGTTCGAAGGAACACCGCCAGGGCGGCGCCCACGGCAAGCCCGGCCGCGCACAGAATCCACAGCGGCCGGTAGCCGGCCTGATCGACGATCACGCTCCCGACCACCGGACCCGAGCCGGCACCGACATACACACCGGCCTGAGTGATCCCGGTCGCCGCAGCGGGAGCCGACGGGTTGTTTCGGATCACCGACAGGTTGAAGAGGCCAGGCCAGGCCCAACCCGCGGCGAAGCCGGGCACGACGGCCAGTGCGTAGGTGACCGGCGTGATGGCTGACATCAACACCAGCCCGGCCGATCCGAGCGCCAACAACCAGACCAAGCGCTGGATCGGAAGGACTCCCCGGGTGTCCACCGCCCAACCTTGATAGAGACGGCTCGCGATACCGGCCGCCGACCCGAGCGACAGCAGCCAACCGGCCAGCCCTTCTCCCATTCCTGCGTCTGTGGCGCCCGAGGTGAGGAGGTTCACCATCGCTCCCGCCGTCGTTGCCCCGAGGAGACCGACGGTGGCGTAGAGCACCAGCAGCCGGGTCGGCATGTCCGGTCGAGCTGCGGTTTGTCGCGCCGTGGCCAACGCCACGGTGTCGGAGATCCCGATCGGCTGGAGTGCGATGGCGAACAACGTGAGCAACGCTGCTGCGACGTAGGCCCAGCGCCATCCGGCGGTCAGCGCTATGGCCGGAACCGCCGCACCGCCCAGCAGTGCCGAGCCAGGCATACCGCTCTGTTTGACCGCGAGCGCCATGCCGAGTCGGTCCTTGCCAACCCGGTTGGACAGCAGAAGGTTGGCGGCCGGTTGGTTCAGCGCGTTGGCCAGACCCGAGAGGCCGACGAGCAGCACGAACTGCCACGGCTCACGAGCTGCGACCGCGATACCCACCAGCGTGAGAGCCGTGACGGTGAGCCCCGACCTCAGGGCACGGCCCGGACCGAGCAGTTGAGCGACCCGCCCGAGCGGTGCCGAGCCCAAGCCGGCGACGGCGAATGCGGTGCCGATGATCGCACCGACCAGGGTGATCGAATACCCCAGATCGGCCCGAATCTGGACCGAGAGCGCACCGGTGAGGAACGCCGGCAACGTACTGCACATCGTGGCCAGACTCGCCGCACCCCAGACCCGGGCTTGGTGTGCAGGCGGTTCCTGATCGATGAGGTCAGTGTAGGGCTGGCCTCCGTGTTGCCGTATTCTGTCCGACCGTGGCCCTCAACATCGACCGTCTCGCCGCCGCCGACGAGTTCATCGCCGATACCTACCTCGACGGCGGGGTCCTTCCCGGCTTTTCGTGGGCGGTGCTCCACGACGGCGACATGGTGCACGTCTCTCATCTCAACTACGAGCCGGACTCGATCTTTCGTATCTACTCGATGACGAAACCGATCACCTCGGTCGGAATGCTTCGTCTGATCGAGCAGGGCCACTGTCGGCTCAACGACCCGGTCCACAAGTGGCTGCCCGGCTGGGAAGACCTGCGGGTCTACGTGTCCGGCTCACAGAAGTCGATGGCAACCACAGCGGCGGAGAGACCGATGACGGTGCGGGATCTCCTCACCCACACCGGAGGGCTCACCTACGGCTGGATGGAAACAAACCCGGTCGACGCTGTCTACCGCGATCGGGAAATCGGGAGCCGGAGCGTTCCTCTCGATGAGACGTGCGCCCGCTTGGCCGAGGTTCCGCTGCTGTTCTCGCCCGGAACCGGCTGGCAGTACTCGATCTCAACCGACGTCATCGGCCATCTCATCGAGCTGATTTCCGGCCAAGCACTCGACGAGTATCTCGCCGACCACATCCTCGCTCCGCTCAACATGGCCGACACCGCCTTCTGGGTCGACGACGCGAAGGCAGCCCGGCTGGTGCCAAACACCGCGCTTGCCGACCAGAGCCCCTTCGGGATACCTGACGATCCGGTGCCTTCCGGGATCGGCGATCTGGTGATCGTCGACGACAACAACGCTCAGAGCGAATTTCGGTCGCGGCCGGCGATGCTCTCAGGCGGCGGCGGACTGACCTCGACCCTCGCCGACTATGCCCGGTTCTGCCAGATGGTGCTGAACGGCGGAGAGCTCGAAGGGGCCCGGATCCTGGGTGCCCAAACCGTGTCATTCGCGGGCTTGAACCACCTTCCTGGCGGCGGCACTCTCGCCGACCTCGGACCCCCGATCAGCAGCGAGACGAACAACGACGGGATGGGTTTTGGCCTCGGGTTCAGCGTGGTGGTGGACCCTGTCGCCAACGGGGTGATCCAGAGCGTGGGGAACCTCGCATGGGGCGGTGCCGCCTCGACGCTGTTCTGGATCGACCCCGCCGAGAGGTTGGCGGTGGTGGGGATGACCCAGGTGATGCCGAGCTGGTCGACGAACCTTCGCGACGAGCTGCGCCAGATCGTCTACAGCTGTCTGTGACGCTCAGCGGCTGAGCGCCTCGACCATCTCGCGCAGAAAGTCCTCAGCCGTAGCGGCGATCGAGGGCTGAGCGGCTTCGAGAGCACTCGCCACTTTGGGGACGTCGCCCGCGGACATGGCCAGTCTCGGCCGCCTGGCCAAGATCGACTCCATGCGATGGGCCACCGCCAGTGGATCTCGGAAGTAACCGGGGGCGCGCCACCGATGGAGGCTGGCAAGATGATCCCGCCAGAGCTCTTGTGACTCATCGGGAACCGCGCCGGCGATGTCAGGAGCACTTCTCGCAGCAGCAAAGGCGCCGCTCACGAGTTGACTGCGATCGGGATCGTTAGCGAACACTTCTCCGTCGAGCAGAAGCTCAACTCCAACATGGGCCGACGCCCGGGCCGCCCCTCGACCAACCCCAGCGGTGGAAAGCTGATCGAAGACCGACTTCTGCCGGGAGGTGAACCACGGGTGGGAATGGAAGATGGCGTCGGTCTTGTGATGAAATGCGATCCCCTCCCCGACCGGACCGTTCACCGAACCTGGCACCATCCTGAACCCGCCGATCGTCGCGATGTCGGGCAGCGCCGACCCGAGCCTCACCAGCGGATCGTCGTAGTGGGCGGCGGCGATCGTGACGTGCGACCCCAGATTCACATTGTCACGGTAGGCCGCAGTGAGCGATCACCGGTCGGTCAGTCGGAACTTCTCCATGAGCACAGCGTGGAAGTCGCGCTCGCCGGTGACCAGAAAGCGAGCCTTTTCTTTCGAGCGGCGCACCGTGACAGCGGATCCGGGCTCGACCGTGGCAACCGACCGGCCATCGAGGGCGACCACTGCGGCCCGATACCCCTCGATGTCGAATCGCACCTCGGTTGAGGGAGCCAGCACCAGCGGTCGATTGAAAATCATGTGGGCAGCCACCGGAACGACGACCAGCGCCTCGAAGTCTGGCTCGACAATGGGGCCGCCGGCGGACAACGAGTATGCGGTCGATCCGGTGGGTGTCGCCACGATCAGGCCGTCGGCCTTGTAGGTGGTGAATCGCTGATCGCCGATCGTGGCAAGCAACGAGACGATATGCCCGCTCTCGGCTCGCTCGATCACCGCCTCATTCAAGGCCAAGCCGAGTCGGTGGCCCTCGTCATCGAGCACCTCGACCATCATCCGCTCCTCGACCATCAGGTTTCCGTCTCGCCATGCCGACAGCGTCCCTTCGAGGTGATCGGGGTCGATTTCGGCGAGATAGCCGAGATCGCCGGCGTTCACGCCGAGCAACGGCACATCGCGGTCGACCACGAGATGGGCGGCCCGCAACATCGTGCCGTCGCCGCCGAAGCTCAAGCACACATCGAGCCCCTCGGCAAACGTCGACTCGTCGACGCCGAACTCTGCTCGGCCGATCATCTCGGCGTCGCGCACGGGCATCCGGACCGACACCGAGCACTCCTCGCACCACTGGAGGGCGCGCACCACCAGCTCGTGGACCTCGGGTCGATGGTGATGGACGACGATGCCAATGATGCTCATAGCGGTTCTGTTCCCTCTTCGGCCTCCGTCACGACAGAGTCAAGCACGGTTGCCAGATCATCATGGCGTCTCCCGGGCCCGAAATGGCCGACGAATTCAACATTGCCTGCCCGCCCGGTGATGGGCGACATCATCACACCTCGACACTCGAGCCCTTGCGCCCGGGCCCAGAGGATCACATCGTTCAGCACCCGACGCCAGATGTCGGGGTCGGTGATCACCCCCCGACCGCGCGAGACTTCCTGGCGCCCGGCCTCGAATTGGGGCTTGATCAGCAAGACCGCGTCGCCAACCCCGAGTTCAGCCACAACGGGCAGCACCAGCTCGAGCGAAATGAACGACACATCTCCAACCGCCAATGTCGGCACCGGTTCGAACTGGTGCGACGTCACCGAGCGGATATCGGTCTGCTCGCGCACGGTCACCCGTCGATCGGTCCGCAGCCGTTCGTGGAGCTGATGAGTGCCAACGTCGACCGCCACCACCGATGCGGCACCGGCCTGAAGCAGACAATCGGTGAAACCGCCGGTGGAGGATCCGATGTCGATGCAGTGGCGACCGGCGGGGTCGACGGAGAAGTGGGCCAGTGCGGCAGCCAGTTTTTCCCCCGCACGACTCACGAAACGGGGCGGCGGTCCCAGCAACCTGACGTCGTCGGCGGGGTCGACCTGCCTGGCCGGTTTGGTGGTCGGCGCCCCACCGACCAAGACCTGGCCCGCTTCGATCAGCTGTTTGGCCGATTCACGACTCGGCGCCAGACCCCGCCGCACCAGCTCGGCGTCGAGCCTTCTCCGGGCCGCCATCTACACCCCGGCCTCGCGCTCGATGACGGCCGCCGCGTCGGCGGCGACCAGATCGGGCGCCGGGTCGAGAGCTTCGGCCTCCGCTGCTGCGGTTACGCCGGAGAGAACCAGTGCAAAGTCGAATCCTGCGGTCCGGGCGAAGTCTCCGTCTGTGTCGTTGCGGTCGCCCACCATGAGCGCATTCTGGCCCAGCCTGGCGATCGCCAGTTCGGCCATCGGGGGGTGTGGTTTGCCGGCGTAGGTCGGCTCGCGCTCGACGGCGGTGCGCACGGCGGCAACGATCGAGCCGCCGCCGGGCCACAGGCCATGCTCGGTCGGATAG
>JABDJU010000290.1 GCA_013003325.1 Acidimicrobiales bacterium | reverse complement strand
GCCCTTGGCGGCTAGGTGATGCTTGGCGTCGACAGTGAGTTCGAGCCCGATGCCCTGGCCTTCAAGCTGCTCGGCGGTGCGGGAGATCATGAGATCCACGATCTCGGTGACCTCTTCCATGCTGAGTTCGTGGAAGACGATGGTCTCATCGACCCGGTTCAGGAACTCGGGTCGGAAGTGGTCCTTCAGTGCGTCGTTGACTTTTTCCTTCATGCGCTCATAGGTCACAGCCTCGTCGCTCCTGGCGAAACCGAGCTGGGCCTTGCGCAGGTCCTGTGTACCCAGGTTCGAGGTCATGATCAGAACCGTGTTTCGGAAATCGACGCTGCGACCCTGACTGTCGGTCAGTCGACCCTCCTCCAGGATCTGAAGCAACGTGTTGAACACGTCGGGGTGAGCCTTTTCGATCTCGTCGAACAACACCACACTGAACGGCTTGCGGCGCACGGCCTCGGTGAGCTGGCCACCCTCTTCGTACCCCACATACCCGGGGGGCGAACCGACCAGGCGCGAGACGGTGTGCTTCTCCATGTATTCGGACATGTCGAGGGTGATCAAGGCCTGATCGTCACCGAACAGGAACTCGCTGAGCGTCTTGGCCAGCTCGGTCTTGCCGACGCCGGTCGGGCCGAGGAAGATGAACGACCCCGACGGGCGCTTGGGATCCTTGAGACCGGCCCGGGTGCGACGGATGCTCTGGGAGACGGCCTTGATCGCGTCCTCCTGACCGATGACCCGCTTGTGGAGTTCCTCCTCCATGCGCAGCAGCTTCTCGGTCTCCTCCTCGGTGAGCTTGTACACCGGGATGCCGGTCCAGATGCTGAGCACCTCGGCGATCGACTCTTCATTGACCTCGTCGAAGAGATCGACGCCGGAGGCCTTGATCTCGGACTCCATCTCGGACTTGCGGGCCAACAGCTCCTTCTCTTCGTCGCGGAGGTTTCCGGCCGCTTCGAAGTCCTGCGACTCGACCGCTTCCTTCTTCTTCTCCACGATCTCGGACAGCTGAGCCTCGATCTCTTTGAACTCGGGCGGGGTGGCCATGCGCTTGATCCGCAGGCGGGAGCCGGCCTCGTCGATCAGGTCGATGGCCTTGTCGGGAAGCTGGCGGTCGGCGATGTAGCGGTCGGCCAGGTTGGCTGCCGCGACCAGGGCCTGGTCGGTGATCGTGACCCGATGGTGGCTCTCGTAACGATCCCGAAGACCCTTGAGGATCTCGATGGTGTGCTCGACGGTGGGCTCATCGACCTTGATCGGCTGGAAGCGGCGCTCGAGGGCGGCGTCCTTCTCGAGATGCTTGCGGTACTCGTCGAGGGTGGTGGCACCGATGGTCTGCAGTTCGCCACGGGCCAGCATGGGCTTGAGGATGCTGGCGGCGTCGATGGCGCCCTCAGCGGCACCGGCGCCGACGAGGGTATGGATCTCGTCGATGAACAGCACGATGTCGCCGCGGGTCTTGATCTCCTTGAGCACCTTCTTGAGGCGTTCTTCGAAGTCGCCGCGGTAGCGGGAACCGGCCACCAGGGCACCGAGGTCGAGGGTGTAGAGCTGCTTGCCATCGAGGGTTTCGGGCACCTCGTCGGCTGCGATCATCTGGGCCAGGCCTTCGACGATGGCGGTCTTGCCGACACCGGGCTCGCCGATGAGAACGGGGTTGTTCTTGGTGCGGCGGCTGAGTACCTGCATCAGACGCTCGGCTTCGCGGCCGCGGCCGATCACCGGATCGAGCTTCTTCTCCCGGGCCAGCTGGGTCATATTGCGACCGAACTGATCGAGTATCAGCGACCCGGACTGCGTATCGCCCCCGGTGCCACCAGCGGTTGCACCGGCCTTGCCGCCACCGCTCTCGCCGGGTGCCGATCCCTGGCTGGAGGGACCGCTGTATCCGGACAGAAGCTGAATCACCTGCTGACGGACCCGTGACAGGTCGGCGCCCAGCTTCACCAGCACCTGGGCGGCGACCCCTTCGCCCTCGCGGATGAGGCCGAGGAGGATGTGCTCGGTACCGATGTAGTTGTGGCCGAGCTGGAGCGCCTCGCGCAGCGAGAGCTCGAGGACCTTCTTGGCCCTAGGGGTGAAGGGAATGTGGCCACTGGGCGAGCTCGAGCCCTGGCCGATGATGTCTTGAACCTGCTCACGGACACCTTCAAGGCTGATCGACAGCGACTCGAGAGCCTTGGCGGCGACCCCTTCGCCCTCGTGGATCAGACCGAGGAGGATGTGCTCGGTACCTATGTAGTTGTGATTGAGCAGCCGGGCCTCTTCCTGAGCGAGTACTACCACTCGGCGGGCACGATCTGTAAAGCGTTCGAACATGAATCCTCTTTTCGATCGAGGGGGGTGAGGTGAGTCTACCTGTCCCTCGTTATGAAGGTCGGCGAGAGATGGCGGGGAATGAGCCGTAGGACCCAGTTTGCTAGGCCGCTGAAGGTTTCAACGAACCCGGTGCAGCCTTTGTTCCCTGTTTCATTGCCTTCACTCGCCTTCGCTTCGCTCCGGGTCGCTACGGCCTCGAGCGAGGAACGAGCGACGGCGAGCGGAGGTAATTACGCGGTGGCGGCGGTGGCGGAGTCGAGCAGGTGGTCGCAGGCGGCGGCGAGAGCCTGAGCCACCTCGTTATCGCTCACCGTTGCGATCACATCTTTGGCCCGGCCGACAAAGCCCATGGCCACATCGTGAGCCGAGGCGACACCAGGTCCGTTGCGCACGATCTCGATCGCCGCCAACCGGTCGGCTTCGGACATCGCCTCGCTCAACAACGGGCGGAGGTCTGCGCCGGCATCGGATCGAAGGGTGTGAATCACCGGCAGCGAGTAGACGCCTTCGAGCATGTCGTTGCCGGCCGGCTTACCGAGCTGTTCGTCGGAAGCGACCACGTCGAGGATGTCGTCGACCACTTGGAACGCCATGCCGTAGAGGCGGCCAAACTCGGTGAGCGAGTCGATGATCGTTCGATCCTGCCCGCTCACGATTCCGCCGATTCGGGCGGCGGCGGCGTAGAGCGACGCGGTCTTGCCCTCGATGCTGGGGAAGTACTGGTCCTCGCTGCGTTGAGTGTCGTAGAGGGTCTGCAGTTCGCCGACCTGACCTTGGCAGAGGTGGGAGATCGTGGTGGCCAGCAGGCCTGCCACCTCGACACCGAGATCGGCGGCGATCTCCGAAGCCTTGGCCAGAAGGTAGTCGCCAGCGAGAATCGCCCGCAGGTTGCCCCACCTGGCGTTCACGCTCTCGACCTGGCGTCGGAGCTTGGCTTCGTCCATCACGTCGTCGTGATAGAGGCTGCCGATGTGCACCAGCTCGACCGACACCCCGCCGCGGACCACATCGAGGTGCACGGGCTCGCCATCGGGCAGCGAACAGGCTGCCGCCGCAATGGCAAAACGCGGCCTCAGGCGCTTGCCACCCGCCTTGATGAGATGCGAGGCGATTTCGGACAGATAGGGGTCGCCATCGATGTGAACGGTGTCGAGCAGTGTCTGCTCAACGCGCAGACTGTCCTCGGCCGAGGTGGGCAGTGTCGTCAGCGGGTTGGCAGGCACAGCACAAGGCTACGGGATAGGGCCGGTTTGGCGCCCATCCGGCGCTGATCGAGCTGTCGAGCGAACACGGCGCTTATTCCCAGAAGTCCTCGTCGATGTCGTCGGGCACCATGGGATCGGAGCCGGCAGGAGCCCCACCCATGGGCACGTAGTACGCCTCGGTCAGCCACCCGAGCACCTGGTCGTCGACGTCGTCGGCGCTGTGCAGATTGATCACATGAAACGACTTGTTCTGGTACTCGATCACTTTGCGCGACAGTCGGTCACTGGTGAGTTTGCGGGTGAGCGAGAACCCGAGGGCGGTCCATTTGGTCCTGGCTCTCAGTTCACAGATCATCGGTCCGTTCTTGAACATGATGCCCATCGCGATCGGGTCGACGATGAGGTCTCCACCCTCGAGGGAGGCGAGATGGTCGTGAACCACGTTGAAAATCGGTTCTTCCCATGGCTTCGCCTCCGCAAAGTACTCCTCCAACGACATCCCCGGCGAACACATGTGTCCCTGCCGGACCTTGCCGAACTCCCGCTTGCACTCGGGGCATCTCCAGCGAGCCATCAGCCGATCGTAGGATCTCGGTTTAGTCGAACACTTCTGGCTTCAGGGTGGGGAATAGCACGACGTCACGAATGGTCTGCACGTCGGCCAGCAGCATGACGAGTCGATCCACGCCGATGCCGAGGCCGCCAGTGGGCGGGAGACCGTAGTCGAGCGCCCGGAGGTAGTCCTCGTCGACGGCCATGGCTTCTTCGTCCCCCGCCTCGCCGGCCTTCACCTGGTCTTCGAAGCGGGCCCGCTGCTCGGCCGGGTCGTAGAGCTCGCTGAACGCGTTGCACAGCTCGCGACCCGCAGCGATCGCCTCGAACCGTTCGGTGTAGCCAGGCTTGTCACGATGCGCTCTGGACAGCGGCGAGACCTCCTCGGGATAGTCGACCACAAAGATCGGATCCCACAAATTGGGTTCGACAGTCTTCTCGTACAGCTCCAACAGCAGCTTGCCGGGACCGTAACTGTCCTTGATCGGTACGTCGTGTCGATGGCACACGGTGCGAAGCTCCTCGACCGGCGTGTCCAGGTCGACCAACTCTCCTGCGTGCTCAGCGATCAGCTCCACCAGCGTCGCCCGCCGCCACGGGGCAGACAGATCGAGGCTCCTCCCGTCGTAGGTGATCGTGGCCGAGCCGGTGAGTTCGATAGCGAGGTACTCGATCAGCTGCTCTACGAGTTCCATCATGTCGCCGTAGTCGGCGTAGGCCTGGTACAGCTCGAGCATCGTGAACTCGGGATTGTGTCGGGTGCTGATCCCCTCGTTGCGGAAGACCCGAGCGATTTCGAACACCCGCTCGATGCCGCCGACGATCAGGCGCTTGAGGTAGAGCTCGGGGGCGATGCGCAGGAAGAACTCGCTGTCGAGGGCGTTGTGGTGGGTCGTGAAGGGTCGGGCCAGCGCACCGCCAGGTATCGGGTGGAACACCGGGGTTTCGACCTCGATGAAGTCGCGGTCTTCGAGCCAGCGCCGCATCAGGCTGAGCGCGTTGGAACGGAGCACGAACTTGTCGCGGGCTTCGGGGGTGACCCAGAGATCGACGTACCGCTGCCGGTACCGCAGGTCGGGATCGGTGATGCCGTGGAACTTGTCGGGGAACGAGCGCTGGGTTTCGGCCAGCACCGTCCACTCTTCGACCTTGACGCTGAGCTCGCCGCGGCGCGTCTTCATCACCTCACCGCTGACACCGATCCAATCACCCAGCGACAGGGCGGTGAAGTCGTCGAAGTGTGGTGTGACCTTCGAAGGGGCGAACAGCTGGATCCGACCCGAGCCGTCTTGGAGGGTGCCGAAGGCGAGCTTGCCCTGCACCCGACGCAGCATCAGGCGACCGGCGATAGTCACCCGCTGACCGGTTTCGGATCCATCTTCGAGGTGGCCGTACTTCTCGGCCAGAACGGCTGCGGTGGCATCGGGTTCGAATCGGTACGGGATCTGATGAGACATGGGTTCAGGCAATCGGGCGCACGTCGAGGCCGATGTCGAGCACGCCGGCGGAATTGGTGAGCGAACCGGAGGATACGAGGTCGACGCCGGTGTTTGCGTAGTCATCCAGTGTCTCGTAGCTGATTCCGCCGCTCGCCTCGAGGAGCGGGCGGCGCACCTTATGCTCCCCAGCCCAGGCGTCGGCGTCGGTCACGAGCTGGGTCAGGTCGTGCGGGCTGAAGTTGTCGAGCAGGATGATGTCGGCTCCAGCCTCCATCGCCTCCAGCATCTGCTCGCGCCGATCGGCTTCCACGTGAATCGTGCGACCGGGCCAGCGCCGCTTCGCCTCCACCACAGCATCGGTGATCGTGGTGCCGATCAGGTGATTGTCTTTGAGCATCAACCAGTCGCTCAGATTGCCGCGATGGTTGGCGGCCCCGCCGGCCCGCACCGCAGCCTTTTGCATACTGCGATACCCGGGCGTCGTCTTGCGGGTGTCCCACACGATCACCCGGCCGGCCGCCAGGTCGACCCATCGGGCCGCATTGGTGGCGATCCCGCTCAGCGCCGACAGGAAGTTGAGCGCGGTGCGTTCGGCAGTGAGCAAGGTGGCGAAGGGTCCCCGGGCGACCCCGAGCACATCGCCGATCGCGACCCGGTCGCCATCGGTCTTTGACCACTCGATGGTGAGCGAAGCATCGACGGCGGCGAAGGTCTCTTCGACGCACAGGCAACCGGCGATGACACCCGGCTCGCGGGCGTTGAACTCAGCGGTCGCCATCAGGTCGGGGTCGATCAACGACGACGTGAGATCGCCGAGTGGCGTGAGGTCCTCAACCAGTGCCAGGGCCACCATTGCGCGGACATCGGCAACTGGAGGGAGCAGGTCTCGTCGCATCCACCTCAGGCTAGTGCTCGGCACCCTGTCCCCCGGGCGACATTCCGTTCGTCGTGTAGTTGAATCGAGAGAGGCTCGAACCAGCCCACGAAAGGGAACACATCATGAAGTACGTACTCCTCCTTTACTCAGACGAGGCGATCACCCCCGACTTCGGAACCCCCGAAATGGATGCCGAGATGCAGGAGTGGTTCAACTTCACCCAGGAGCTGGACGGGGCCGGCAAGCATCTCGGCGGCGAAGCCCTACACCCCGCCGGCTCAGCAACAACCGTGCGGGTTCGTGACGGCAAGACCATCACCAGCGACGGGCCCTTCGCCGAGACCAAAGAAGCGCTCGGGGGGTTCTACCTCATCGATGCCGACAATCTCGACGAGGCGACCGAGTGGGCCCTCAAGATCCCCAACGTCTCCTACGGCACCGTCGAAATCCGTCCGATCATGGAATTCAATTAGGGGATCCATGCCACTTCGGCCCTCTCCGGTCGACCACGCCTTTCGCACCGAGTGGGCACCGCTGGTGGCCACTCTGGTGCGGGAGACTCGGAGCCTCGAACTGGCCGAGGATGCAGTGTCGGAGGCCTTCGCAGAAGCCTCGGTCCGATGGCGTACCGACGGTCCCCCAAACAAGCCGGGCGCTTGGTTGTTGACCACGGCTCGCCGCAAAGCCATCGATCGAATCCGTCGCGATGCCCGCTTCGCCGAACGAATCCCGGCGCTCGCCGAGGCGGCCGAGCGCCCGCAGACCGAACCTCAACGCTTCGGTGACGATCAGTTGGCCTTGATCGCCGGTTGCGTTCACCCGGCGCTCAACCCTGAAGCGCAGGTGGCCTTGACCTTGCGCTACGTGTGCGGGCTCACCACCGAGCAGATCGCTCATTCGTTCCTGGTTCCGACCGAAACGATGAAGAAGCGGTTGACCCGGGCCAAGAAGAAGATCGAGGCGGCCGGGGTGCCCTTCGCCGTGCCCGAGTCCGACCAGCTGCCCGATCGTCTCGAGGCGATCTGCGGCGTTGTCTACGCGGTGTTCACCGAGGGCTACGCCAGCGCGTCGGGACCAGAGTTGATCCGCGGCTCGCTCTGCGACGAAGCGATCTGGCTCAGCGAGCTGCTGTGTGAACTGGCCCCCGATGATGCCGAGGTGCATGCGTTGGCCGGGCTCGTACTGTTGACCGACTCGCGCCGCTGGGCCCGGACCGATGCTCAAGGCCTGCCGATCCTGCTCGAAGATCAGGACCGATCGAAGTGGGACGGGGCTCGCATCGAACGGGGTCTGGTCCATCTGGCTCGAAGCGCCGAACTTCCCGGCGTCGGGCCTTACCGACTCATGGGCTCGATCGCCGGACTACACGCCCGATCCACCTCGGTCGATGACACCCCGTGGGCTCGTATCGCTGGGCTGTACGGGGCGTTGCTGACGCTCAACGACTCACCGGTGCTCCGTTTGAACCAGGCGGCGGCGATGGCATGGAGCGAAGGAGCTCAGGTCGGGCTGGCGATGATGGACGAACTCGCCGGGCTGCTGTCCGACTATCCGTACCTCCATTCGAGCCGGGCCGCCCTCCTGGCCAAGCTGGGCCGAACCGACGAGGCGTCGGCAGCCTATGACCGGGCGATCGAGCTGTCGAGCAACGACGCCGAGATCCGGTGGATGCGGAGCCGCCGCGACGATCTCACCGCTTCGGGCTGACGATTCAGCGGGCCACGAGGACTGCGAAGGGGACCGTGAACAGCGAAAGACCGGTGAGCGTGACCAGCGCGCTGGTGACCCGCTTGGGAGCGAGGTCGTGCTCGAGCGCAACCAGCATGGTGAAGACAGCGGGAGGCATCGACGCCTGCATGAGCACCACCCCGGCATCGGTGTCGGGCAGATCGAGACTCCGAGCTACAAAGAATGCTGCGACCGGCGCTACCACGAGTTTGGCCGGTGCTGCGGCAAACACGCCCGGCTCGGGCCGGGCCAGGTCGACCGCCCGGAGTTGAAGGCCGAGGGTGAGCAGCATCACCGGGATCAACGCACCGGCGATCAGGCCGACCGGCCGCTCGAACCAATCGGGCAGGTCGACTGAGAAGTAGTTGACGGGAACTGCGAGCAAGGCCCCCAACGTCAGCGGCGTGGTAATCCCGGTCCGCACTGCAGCCCAGATGCTGAGCGTTCGACTGGTTGCGAGCGCGACCCCCAGCACAACACCCAAGGTGTTGACCACGACCATGACGATGATCGCTGACGCACGGACACTGTCACCGAGGGCGAAGACGCACACCGCTATGCCGGCGTTGCCGACGTTGCCATACGTCGACGACACGATGTCGGCGGCGATGTTCTCGCGACCGTTGCCGAGCACCGACGACAGCGCACCGCCAGCGACACCGGCGGCGACGAAACTGAGGGCGGCGGCAGCCACCAGACCAGCCACGGTGCCACCGTCCAGGTCGGCGGTGGCGAGTCCGTCGAACATGAACGCCGGGCCGAGGATCCAGTAGGCCAGCTTGGAAAGCGTCTTGGAGTCGAGCTCGAGCCGGTGACCGAGCACAGCCCCGATAGCCACCACGATGACCACCGGCCCGATGACCGATGTCAGGATCTCCAGCACGGCGAAAGGCTAGCGGCCCGGTCGGTGGTGTTCGTGAGCCGGGCCGGTCGAGACGGCTACGACTGTTCGGCTGGGCACCACCAGATGTTGCGCCCGTCGATGTCGGCAGTCCTGATGATGGAGCCGCAGCGACGGCACGGTTCGCCCTGCCGCTTGTAGCAGTACAGCCGTTCCTGAGCCTTGATGTTGCTGCGCCGGGTCCGCCCGACATCCGCCGGGTCGGTGGTGACGATGCGGCCCGAGCGCTCCCCCAAGCGCAGCAGCCGCACCGACTCGGTCCAGAGCGCGTGCAGTTTCGACTGGTCGACCTCGCGGGCCGGTGTGAACGGATCGAGCCCGATCCGATACAAGATCTCGGCTCGGTACACGTTGCCGAGCCCGGCGATCACTTTCTGATCCAGGATGGCCGCACCGATCGGGATGGTGCGCCGATGCAGCCGCGACGCCATCGTCTCGACCGGGTCACGGCGGTGGCGTTTCACCAGCGGGTCAGGGCCCAACCTCGAGCGGATGGCATCGACCTGTTCGCCATCGACCACCTCGCACGCTGTAGGTCCGGCCAGATGGAGGCGATCGTTGGCGGTTGTGACCAACCACCGACAGTTTTCTGACACCGGATCTTCGGTGGGCAACGAGCGCAGTCGAAACTTGCCGAACAAGCCCAGGTGCACGTGAACGATGACGTCGTTGGCGAACTCGTAGAAGAGGTGTTTGCCGTTGGCGCTGATCTTGGCGAGTTCGATGCCATCGACCAACGATGCCCCAGAGGCGAATCGACCCTGCGGCGACTCGGACTGAACCGGCCGCCCTCTGAGCCGCTTGTTCTGAAGTCGGGCGGCCCGATGGATCGTGTGGCCTTCAGGCACGCACCATCACCTGACGCAGCATCCAGTCGTCGGAGGTGGCCGGGAAATCGTCGCGAGTATGAGCTCCGCGGCTCTCCTCGCGGCTGGCCGCTGCGATCACCACCGCCCGACCCAGGGTGATCAGATTGCGGATCTCCAACCACGCGGGGTCGGAATCCTGGGCCGGCACGTGGGAGATCAGCTCTTCGAGTTCGGCGGCGGTGGTGGCCAGCGATTGGCGATCCCGCAGGACACCGGCGCCCCTGGTCATGCTGGCCTGGACCGCCCGTCGTACCTTGGCCGGGTCGGAGTCGACCGACCCCCACCGGGGTGGTTCGGGTGGGTCGAGACGGCGGCCGGTCACCCGAGCGTCGTCGGGGGTGAGGACGGTGCGCATGGCACCGGTGGGTTCGGGCCCGACGGCGCCGGCGGCGATGGCATCGACGGCTCGGGGGCCGAACACCATGCCTTCGAGGAGGGAGTTCGACGCAAGCCGGTTGGCCCCATGCACACCGGAACAGGCAACCTCCCCCGCCGCCCACAGTCCAGGCACGGTGGTGGCGCCGCGCAGGTCGGTGATCACGCCTCCGCAGGTGTAGTGGGCGGCGGGCGCGATCGGCAACAGATCGGTGGTGGCATCGAGGCCGACCAGCTCGAGTGACCGATGAATCGTGGGGAAGCGGACGGCGAAATCTTCCAGCCCGGTGGCGTCGAGCCAGAGGTGCTCTTCGGCTTGCTCGATCATCGTCCGCATCATCGCCCGGCTGACCACGTCGCGAGGTTCGAGTTCATCCACGAACCGTTCTCGATTCGCGTCTCGGAGGAGCGCACCGTGGCCTCGAAGCGCCTCCGACAACAGCGGGCGGGGCATCGCTTCGTGATGCAGCGCAGTTGGGTGGAATTGAACGAATTCGGTGTCGCCGAGAGCGGCGCCGGCGGCGAGGGCCATGGCGATGCCGTCGCCGGTTGCCTCGACCGGGTTGGTGGTGACCGAATACAGCTGGCCCGCTCCTCCGGCCGCCAGCAGCACGTTCCTGGCTTCCATCTCATGCAACGTTCCATTGGCGTCCTGATAGCGAACACCGACACACGCGCCGTTGTCCATGAGCAGGCTGTCGGCGAAGGCGTGCTCCACCAGCGACGCCGCCGTGTCGTGCACGGCGACGACCAGCGCCCGTTCGATCTCGGCACCGGTGGCATCGCCCCGAGCGTGGAGGATGCGAGCTTGGGTGTGGCCGCCCTCCCGAGCCTTCATGTAGTCACCCTCGTGGTCACGGTCGAAGATGGCCCCCATCGCAATCAGGTCGCTCACCCGCACCGGCCCTTCGTCGACCAGCACCCTCACCGCATCGATGTCGCACAGCCCGGCCCCCGCGCTCAGGGTGTCGGCCATGTGGAGATCGGTGGAATCGGGGTCGTCGGTACCGCCCAGCACCGCGGCGACACCACCCTGGGCCCATCGGGTCGTGGTCTGATGAAGCTGTCCCTTGGTGATCACGCCGACCCGAAGCCGGTGAGCGCTGCCCGCCCGCACGGCGGCTGACAGCCCGGAGACTCCACTACCGATCACGAGGAGATCGAGTGCTGGCATGACCTGTCCTTCTGGAGACCTACGAGCTGGCCGATCGGCCGGCTACGAGTGTGCCGAACGCACGCTCCTGGCACGCTATCGAGCAAGAAGATTCAGAGCGCTCCAATCGACCGCACATCACCGAACGCCGTCGCCGGGTCGAAACCGGGAAGCGTGAGATCGGGGTCGAGGTCGTGGAGAGGAACCTGTACGAAGTTCCGCTCGTGAGCTCGGGGGTGGGGCACCGTGAGGACGGGATCGTCAGATGTGTAGCCCTCGATCCAGATG
>JABDJU010000288.1 GCA_013003325.1 Acidimicrobiales bacterium | reverse complement strand
GGCGCCGTTGGAGAGGTGGAAGTGGGCTACCGAGTCAATCGCCCGTTCGTCGACAAACTTCGGGTCGGCTGAAGGACGTCGTTCGTGCACGATGAACTCTGCGGCCATGCGCAGCAATTCGGTGCGAAGGTCGTCAACATCGCTTGGCTCCTCGGGGAGTTGTGCGGGTATCAGGGCCCGGATATGGCTGGCGTTGGCCTGGATCCACTCCTTGAACTGCGGTATCGGACTGAGTGTCACGAGGTTTTCGAGATTGGGGAACTCCCGCTTGAGCTCGTCGACAACGCTCTTGATCAGCAGGTCGCCTAGCGGAACCCCGGCCAGACCGGGATGACAGTTCGAGATCGAGTAGAACGTTGCGGTGTCGGCGGCAAACGGGTCGGTCCGATCGAGGGAGTGATCCAGGAGGGGAGCCAGTTCGCCAGGAATCCCGTTGGTGAAGGCCACCTCGACGAAGATTACCGGATCGTCTGCCATAGACGGGTGGAAGAAGGCGTAGCATCGGCGACCGGTGTCGAGCCGGCCTCGAAGATCGTCCCATCCTTTGATCTCGTGGACCGCTTCGTACTCGATGAGCTTTTCGAGTACGCCGGCGGGCGAATCCCAGGTGAGCCGCTCGAGACGCAGTAGTCCGAGGTCGAAGAACCGGGCGAGCACGATCCGGAGGTCGTTGTCGAGGGCGCGAAGCTGAGGGCTGTCGTTCCGGATGGGCAGGAGTTCTTCCCGGAGGTCGACCAGGAACGAAAGGCCTCCTTCGAGTCCTACGAACCGACGGAACAAGCGGTCCCGTTTGGGGCGGAGCGCATTCTCCAGATCGCGTTCGGCCCGCTCCCGCTCCTCGGGCGTCGCTGCGGCTCTGACCCGTTCGATCGCCTCATCGATCTCCCGGTCGTCGTGGCCGTACTCGTCGGCCAGGAGCTCGAAGAACCGCCTTCTGCCGTCGGGATCCAGGGCCAGGAAACAGGCGCCGATCTCGGTCGCCCGGCGTCGGGCTGCCATCTCGCCACCCCGTCCATCGATGGTGTCGTCGACGAGGCGGCGGAGCTGGGCGGCATCCCGGGCCGGAAGATGAGGCTGGAGGTTCACCTGGCCGTCGCTGCCCCGCCACGACCGAATCTGTCCCCACATCCGCTCCAGCCGACTCTGCACCTCTAGAGCCTATGGCCGGTCTTGGGTCGCAACCTAGACGGCTACGGTTCGGACGGTGAGCGAGCTAAGTGGTGAGGAGCTGCAGGAATCGTTGGCTCGGTGGGCGTCAGGGGGCCACGGGGCTGAAGCCGCGGTTGAGCTGTTGATCGAATCCCGGTACTGGCTTGAACGTCGCGAGTTCTTAGACCGCGCCCTGTTCGAAGCCGAAGAAGGCACCGGCGTCAGCTGGTTCGTTGCCCATGAGTTGGCTGAGACGCTCGTGTGCTCCCGCGGCGAACGATTCCTGCTGCGTCTCGCGTGCTCGCTGGCCGAGCCGGGCCTGACGGTGCCGATGTCAGAAATCGGGTCGATCGATGGCCGCAACCTCGCGCGAGTTCAGGAGGCGCTGCGAACCGCTCGCTTTGGTTGGGGCTAGAGCACGAACCCGGGCGGAATCACGAGATCGTCTGAGGACAGATCACCGATCGATGACGTGCCCAACCCGTACAGGGTGCTGTCGATGCCGTTGCGCAAGATGTCGAGAACGTTCTCGACGCCGGCCTGGCCGTTGGCGGCGAGCCCCCAGAGGTAGGCCCGGCCGATCAGGACGGCATTGGCCCCGAGCGCGACCGCTTTGACGACGTCGCTGCCGCGCCTGATGCCACCGTCCATCAGCACTTCGACATCGTCGCCGACCGCGGCGACGATCTCGGGAAGAACCCGTAGGGGCGACACCGCTCCATCCAGGTTGTTGCCGCCATGGTTCGACACCGAGATTGCGGTTGCGCCGGCCTCGACAGCGCGGCGCGCTTCATCAGCGCGATGGATCCCCTTCACCATGAACGGCCCTTCGACCTGCGAACGCAACCAGGCGACGTCGTCCCAGGTGGGAGGAGGAGTACCCATCCACGTGCCGTAGGCCTCGAAAAACCCGGGTATGCGGTCGCCGACCTTGAAGTTGGGTACTCCAAGTTGGGGCAGCGAGCCAGATCTCAGCCAGTCGTACAACCACCGCGGTCGCATCAGGACCTCCGGCGCATGCGTGACCGCAGTCTTCAGATCGAGTGACTGGGGAATGTCGGGGCTGCCCCAGTCGCGGCCGTGAGAAAAGGACCAGTCGAGGGTGAGAATCGTCCCAACCGAACCGGCGTGCGCGGCCCGTTCGAGTCGAGCGAGCATCGAATCCCGGTCTCCCGCCCAATACAACTGGAAGAACGTCTGGGGGTTGGCCGAGGTGACCTCTTCGATCGGTTTGGACGCGAACGAACTCAGCCCCATCGCGATGCCACGCGACGCGGCCGCCCTCGCGACGGCCACCTCCCCTTCGGGATGCACCGCTTGGACTCCCGTGGGTGAAACCAGCACCGGGAACGAGATGTCCTGCCCCATCACGGTGGTGTGCATCGCTCGCTCCGCCGGTTGCCCGGCGGTCACAGTGCGGAATCCGAGCTGATCGAAGGCGTCGATGTTGTCCCTCATCGATACGCCAGCTTCGGCACCGGCGATCAGGGCTCGGTAGACCGAGCGCGGCAAGCGCCGTTTCGCCCTGCGCTGGGCTACCGCCACCGTTTCGAACCATCCGCTCATGAAGCCCGATCCTACGAAGACGACGCCGCCTTCACTGCCTCGGAGGTGGTGGTATCGGGGGCGGTCCGCTGGTCGGCGGGTCAGCGGGCCCCGATTTCGGGGGCTCGGCGGGCGGCCGGGCCAACACCTGTTCAAGAGACGGGGCCGGCTTCCGTCGGCTCGCTCCTCCAAGGTTTAGCTGGGCGAAGTTGATGTAGGCCATGAAGCCGAAGATGAACAGTGCGAACACCGAATTCCATGCCACGAAGAAGTAGCCGCCGATGGCGAGGGCGCACAGAAGTGAGATCCAGTTGACAAGGCGACGCTGGCTCGAGCCGGTGAGCAGGAGCAAGCCGTCATCGATGATGTGGCCACCGTCGAGCGGGAAGACCGGTGCCAGGTTCACCGCGGCCCAGACCACGTTCACGAAGAAGATGGCGTTCACGATGCTGCGGGCGTCGCCGGTGAGATCGAGCCCCTGCAACGCCAGCCACGCCGGACCGCCCAGCAAGACCATCGTCGTAGTGGATCCCGCCGCGGCTACCACGATTCGTTGGCCGGCGCTGAGGTGGCTCGAGTTGTGGCCGACCGTGAGACCGCCGAGGCCGTGCAGCGAGATCGCCGGTGACGCGCCGTAGTGGCGGTAGGCGAAGGCATGACCGAGCTCGTGGATCAATACCGAGGCGCTGATGATCACGATCCACGAAATCGTGAAGAACAGATCGTCCTGGCCCTGCCAGGCGATGAAGGCGACGAGCAGGAGGAAGATCGGTTCGAACCGCACCGGGAAGCCGAACAGCACGACGTGGGGACGCTTCACCGTTCCAGCATGCCCTATCCGCTGCCCGGGCCAACCGCAGCGGTCAGAGACCAGCCAGGACCAAGAGCTCCCTGACCAGCTTGGCGGCAACCATCGCACTGACGCCGTTGAGGTCACGATCGGGGTTGAGCTCGACCAAGTCGGCCCCGACGACCTCGACGTCCATGCCGCCCAGTAGGTGGAGGGCGTTGAGGATTTGGCGGGTGGTCAGACCACCGGGCTCGTGGTGGGAAACGCCCGGTGCGAAAGCTGGGTCTAGGGCGTCCATATCGATCGACACGTAGACCGGTCCGCTGATTTCGGGCAGCGCCCCATCCCACATGGCGGCGGTATGGACCTCGACGCCGAAGCGTTCAACCTGTGCTGCCTGATGCCGGGTCATGGTGCGGATACCGAACTGGAGGAGGCGGGTAGCGAGGCCTTCCTCCATGATCCGGGCGAACGGGCAGGCATGTGACAAGCGGCTGCCATCGAGCTCGTCGTACAGATCGGGGTGGGCATCGAAGTGCACGATCGTGACTGTCTTGTGGCGATCGGACAGGTGTTGGAGCAGTGGCCATGTGACCGCGTGGTCCCCTCCCAGCGACACGATCGGAGCGCCACCGCTAGCGGCGGTTGCCGCTGCTTCCCGGATCAGCGGCAACGCCTTCTGGGGATCATCGGGAAGATCGACGTCGCCGCCATCGGTCCAGGTGC
>JABDJU010000040.1 GCA_013003325.1 Acidimicrobiales bacterium | reverse complement strand
CGGGCATGGCCCGATCCATCACGCCGCTCAGCGCACCACTGGCGAAGATGCGCATGAGATCGTCTTCGAGGCTCAGGTAGAAGCGACTCTCGCCCGGCTCACCCTGACGGCCTGAACGGCCTCGGAGCTGATTGTCGATACGTCTCGACTCGTGCCGTTCGGTGGCGAGCACGTAGAGGCCCCCGGCCGCTTCGACAAGTTCCCTCCGCTCAGCACAGATCGGCTCCCAGTAGTCGAGCCGCTTCTGGTAGTAGGCATCGCCGTCGTCGGTGTCCAGGTCGAAACCCTCGGCCTTGGTGTCGCGCTCGGCAAGCTTCTCCGGGTTGCCGCCGAGCACGATGTCGACCCCTCGGCCGGCCATATTGGTGGCCACGGTGACCGCACCTGGCGCACCGGCCTGAGCCACGATGTCGGCCTCGCGGAAATGCTGCTTGGCGTTGAGCACCTCGTGCTCCACGCCTCGCTCGGTGAACAGTTGGCTGATCTTTTCAGACTTCTCTACCGACGCCGTTCCGACCAGGATCGGTTGCCCCCGCTTCACCCGTTCTTCGACGTCGGCCAGGATCGCGGTGTACTTCCCGTCCTCGTTCTTGAAGATGTAGTCGGATTCGTCCATCCGGATGACCGGCATGTTGGTGGGGATCGAGACGACGGGCAGGTTGTACGTGGTCTCGAGTTCGGCGGCATCGGACTGAGCGGTACCGGTCATGCCGGACAGCTTTTCGTAGAGGCGGAAGTAGTTCTGCAACGTGACCGTCGCCATGGTTTGCTGCTCGTCTTTGATCGCCACCCCTTCTTTGGACTCGACCGCCTGGTGCAGGCCATCGGACCAGCGCCGACCTTCCAGCACTCGGCCGGTGAACTCGTCGACGATCTTCACCTCGCCGTCTTGGATCAGGTAGTCCTTGTCGCGTTTGAAGAGCTCCTTGGCTCTGAGCGCCTGGTTGAGATGGTGTACGAGGTCGCCCTGCACCCCGTCATAGAGGTTCTCGATACCGAGGGCGGCCTCGACGGTGTTGATGCCCTCTTCGGTCACGGTGACAAGGCGTTTCTCCTCGTCGACCTCGTAGTCGTCGTCGCGGCGCAGTCGCCCGGCGATCTGGGAGAAGCGATCGTACAAATCGGCCGCACCCTTCACCTTGCCACTGATGATCAGCGGGGTACGGGCTTCGTCGATCAGAATCGAGTCGATCTCGTCGACGATGGCGTAGTGGTGGCCGCGCTGGACCATGCCGTCGCGGTTGCGAGCCATGTTGTCGCGCAGATAGTCGAACCCGAACTCGTTGTTCGTCCCGTAGGTGATGTCGGCGTCGTACTGCGCCTTCTTGTTCGGTCCCGACGCCATGCCGGGCACGACGAGGCCAACGCTGAGACCGAGCCACTTGTGGAGCGAGCCCATCCACTCGGCGTCGCGCGAGGCCAAATACTCGTTGACGGTGATCTGGTGGACTCCCTGCCCGGCCAGCGCGTTGAGGTACACCGGCAGGGTCGACACCAGGGTCTTGCCCTCACCGGTCTTCATCTCTGCGACCCAGCCGAAGTGAAGGGCAGCGCCTCCCATGAGCTGGACGTCGTAGTGGCGCTGGCCAAGAACCCGCTTGGCGGCCTCCCTGGTGACGGCAAACGCTTCGACGACCAGGTCGTCGAGAGATTGACCCTGATCGAGGCGCAACCGGAACTCGCCGGTCTTGGCCTGGAGGTCCGCGTCGCTGAGCGCCTCGATTTCTGGCTCGAGCGCATTTACCGGTGCCACGACCGATTGAATGGATTTCAGGCGCTTGCCGTCGCCCGCTTTGAGAATCTTGTCGAAGAGCTTCATAGCCGTCGTTCAGCCTACCGGAGCGGCACCCGTGCACTGGCGCAGAAAGCGCTATGGGCTCAGCTGTCGGAAGCTCGCCGGGCTCTCAGACTGCCCAGGAGCGCCACCAGTTCACGCTCGTTCTTGGCGCCAGAAAAGGAGTCCCTGCCGAGCTCGGCGATCGTGTCCACCTGGGTCAGGTGATCGACCAGTTCCACCTGGCTCGCCGGTATCGAGGTGCGGCGGGGGTGGGCATGAACCGTGCGCAGCAACCACTGGGCGGCGCGGCGATCGAGGAAGAGTCTGCCCGCCGCCACGGCATGAACGATGAAGGGGCCCATCGCCAGCGCAGTGGTCTTTTCGACCGCGCCCACGGCGCCGGCGATCAGCGCTACCGCAAGATCGTCGTTTGGGCCACCCACGGCGAGGATCTGTGACTTGGGCATCCGTTCGGCGAGGGTTCTGATCACCTGAGCTGGATCGCTCTTGGGAGGCGAAAGATCGACCACGATCACGTGGGGCGGGTGTTCGTTGACGATCGGACCGAGACCGCTCGGCATGTCGGCCTCGGCGACGACCTGAATGTCGCTATCGCTTTCGAGCGCCGTCATCAGCTCGCGGCGATACACCGCATGGTCGTCACACACAGCCACCGGAACGATCGAATCTGACACACCGGTGTATCGGCGGCTGGCCCGGCACAATTGAGTGCGGGCAAGCCCTACTCTTGATCACGCTCATATTTATCTTTCTACTTTCAACTACTTCATGCTCTTGCCACACACATGCCCTGTCTGTTCACGACCGCTCGATCGGCGTCGACGAGATCGCACTATCGAGCGAGTCTGCACCACTTGCGTCGGCTCGCTGAGCCCGGCCGGCCCAGTGTCGCTAGAGGGCATCGATCTAACGCTGGCTCTGTGGGACTACGACGCTGTCTCGGCTCCACTGGTCAGCCGCTCCAAGTCGGTCGGCGGCCGTCGATTGATCGCCAGCCTCGGCCGACAGCTGGGGGGACGGGTTGAGCCCTACTTGCAGCCGTCGACTGTCGTCACGTGGGTGCCGCCCAGTCCACACGGGCTACGACGCCGAGGCTTTGACCAGGGCAGGGTCCTGGCGACGTCGACGGCCAAGCAGATCGGGTCTGACACCTACCCGGCGTTCACCAGATCGGGACGAGCTCAATTCGGCGGAGATCGAGCTCGGCGACTACAGGGGCCTCGAATGGTGGTGCGTCCCGACTGGAGGGCTCGCCCGCCGACCGATCAGGTGGTGCTGGTCGACGATGTGATCACCACCGGTTCGACCATGGCCGTCGCTGCCCGGCTGCTGCGCGCAGAGCACCCGAGGCTCGACGTCGTCGCCGTCGCCGTCGCCGCCAGGCAGATCGGTCAGCGCTCGGTTGACACCGGCGTTCCCAGGGTCGGCTGGGGTTGATCGTCGGCGACGCTGGTGCCGAGCACCGTGACCTCGGGCTGTTGGGACGGATCTTCGGCCTCGCTGCCGACTCCGCACGACCCGCACAGCACGGCTCCGATCACGACGACTGCTGTCGGTGAGCGCCACCTCATACGGTGACTGTAAACCTCTTTTCGACCCAAGAAATGGCAATGGGACCAACCGCAATAGTTGCGGCTGCCACGACAATCTCCACCAAGCTTGGACGTTGTAGCGTCGATCCCAGCGAGGCGATGACGGCGTGACAGAGAAGCCACCCGTTGCGGGCCACCTGCCCCCAGGTCACCGGGTCGTCACTCGTGCCACCGAAACACCGGCACGGCACCAACCGCCCTGACCGTATGGTCACCACCAGAACAACCGTGAATGAAGCCAGCATCCCGAACGCCGCCACCCCACCCCATCCGGGTGATGCGATCAACAGCGCTCCGACGGCCAGCTCGAGAACAGGCACGATCCAGCCAAGCAGCTGCGGGGCTGGCAGGCCCAAATCACCGAACCCATCGACGGTCCGTTTTCGGTCGACGAGCTTGGCTACGCCTGCGACCCATAAGACCGCAGCCAAGAACAGCGCCGAGACGGTGGCCACCCTCAGAGGCTATGCGCGCAGCTTCACAGCCGGCGGAACCCGCGTGCGCCGTTGCGAGCCGAGCCGCGAAGGGGCCACGAAGCGAGCGCCAGCGAGCGAGAACGTGGACCCGCAGCAGCGGGCGACGACAACGGAACCTGCGTGGAACGCACGCCATTCCCTCCGGGGGCCTTCCTCGCTCGCCTACGGGCCTTCCTGTCCGTCTTCTCGCTCGGCTCCGCCTCGCTTGACGAACCGGCCCTCCGGGTCGCCCAGGAGCGTCGGCCAGCCGTTGCGAGCCGAGCCGCGAAGGGGCCACGAAGCGAGCGCCAGCGAGCGAGAACGTGGACCCGCAGCAGCGAGCGACGACAACGGAACCTGCGTGGAACGCTCCCCGAAGGGAAGTATCAGTATCGGTAGTGGTCGGGCTTGTAGGGTCCGTCGACCGGGACGCCGATGTAGTCGGCCTGCTCTTGGGACAGTTCGGTGAGACGGATGCCGAGGGCGCCGAGGTGGAGTCTGGCCACCTTCTCATCGAGTTTCTTGGGCAGGGTGGTGACCGAAAGCCGGTCGTAGCTGTCGGCGTTGCGATGCAACTCGATCTGGGCCAGTACTTGGTTGGTGAAGCTGGCGCTCATCACGAAGCTCGGGTGCCCGGTGGCGTTGCCGAGGTTCAAGAGGCGACCCTCCGACAACACGATGATGCTCTTGCCGTCGGGCCAGCGGAATTCGTCGACCTGGGGCTTGATGTTGATCCGCTGGATGTCGGAGCTTCGGTACAGCCCGGCGATATCGATCTCGTTGTCGAAGTGACCGATGTTGCCCACGATCGCGCCCTGCTTCATCATGCCCATCATCTCGGCACTGATCAGGTCTTTGTTGCCGGTGGCGGTGATGAAGATGTCGGCGGTGTCGAGAACTCGCTCGATGGTGGTGACCTGGTAGCCATCCATGGCCGCCTGGAGCGCACAGATGGGATCGATCTCGCTGATCAGGACTCTGGCACCCTGGCCACGGAGAGCTTCGGCACAACCCTTGCCGACATCCCCGTATCCGAGGATCATCGC
>JABDJU010000260.1 GCA_013003325.1 Acidimicrobiales bacterium | reverse complement strand
TGCTCCAACCATGTGCGTTCTTGCCGCGCCAGAACGGCCCGCCCGGGTGCACCAAGAGGATCTCGACCGCGTCGGACTCAGCCGACCGCCACAGCACTATGCCGGCGGAGTGGGTCACCATGTGCGGCTCAGGTTCTCAGGGCTCGACCGGGCAAGCGATCCTGCCGCAGCGAGCCCTGCTCCATCACCGCCACACCGTTCACGAGGACATGGGAGATCCCGACCGATGCGGTCGCCGGCGCTTCGACCGTGGCCCGGTCGGCGATCGTCGTCGGGTCGAACACCGTGATGTCGGCGTCGGCCCCGATCTGCATTCGCCCCTTTCGCGCCACCTGCGGCAGCATTCGCTCTACCCGCCGGGCCGGCAGGATGGTGATCTTGGCGAGGGCGTCCATCAACGTGATGAGCCCCCGCTCTCGCACGTAGACGCCGAGGGTTCGAGCGAAGGTGCCGGCGGCGCGGGGATGGTTGTTGCCATCCGGTTCGGCGATGGCGTCGGATCCGACCATGATCCAGGGTGTCTGCATCGCCAGGTCGACCTCGGCCGAAGGGATCGATCCGAGGGCCGCGACCAGCTTGTTGTCGGCCTGGGCGGCGGCGAACGTGTCGCTCGTAAGCCTGATGTCGGTACCGCCGATCTGAAGATCGGAGAAGTCCAAGCCGTAGCGACCTTGCCAATCGCCGGCGAAGCGGAAGCTGCCGAGCCGCGTTGCCCAGAAGTCATAGGGGTAGATGCAGGCGGTCACGTCGATCCCCTCGGCGCGGGCCTGTTCGAGCGTTGCCAGCGTTTCGGCCATCGTGAAGGTACCGCCGGTGCTGGTGAGGTGAGACACGTGCACGGCAAGGCCTGTGGCCCGGGCGATATCGAGCACCTCGGCGATCGCTTCGGCATTGGTCCCCGGCGCCTGGTTGTCGCTGTACCGGGCGTGGAAAAACAGCACACCGTTCTGGTCCAGGGCATGGGCGGCGATGGCGAGGATCTCGGCCCGTGATGTGCCGGGGGCGTACTCGGGGGAAAAGGCGACTCCGGCGAAGCCGTCGCCGAGCTGCTTGTCAGCGATCCGTTCAAACTCGGCGAGCTGAGCGGCCGACATCTCACGATCGGGCGGGACGCCCAACAGTCCACGGTGGAACTGCTGATGAAAGGCTCCGCCGAAGTTCACCGGGACCGCGTCGGTGAACCGACCGAAGTAGGCGTTCGCGTAATTGTTGATGCCGTGCATCCCGAGATTGGTGGTGACACCATCGGCCACCTTCAACCAGACACCGAACGGGTTGGGCCGATAGCTGAGGATGTCGATGAACCCAGGGGCTACCACGTGTCCGGGCACGTCGTACACCGTCGCACCCTGCAGCGATTCGGGTCCGATGTAGGCGACAGCGTCGCCGAGCACTCCGACGTTCATCACCGCGTCGAAACCGGTCGCCGGGTCCATCACCCGACCACCGCTGAACACCACGTCGAAGACCGTCGACGGATCCGCTTGTCGTGACGGGTCGAGAACAGGCGGAGTCAGAGGAGCTGGTGGCAGCTGAGTGGTGCCCGCGACTTGTATCTCGTCGTTTGCCGCCAGGCCCGGCGGAGGGGTGCGACCCGGTTCGGTCCGGGCGGTCGGCGGACGCTCCCCGGCAGTGCCGAGGGCGCCGAGGGTCGCGACGCTGACGGCGCCGTACCCGAGGCTTATCAAGAGGCGCCGACGGTTGGTATCCACTTCTCCCGAGCCTAGATCGGCACGCCATCCCGGCAGGGTCAAAGGTTGAACTTGAGCCGGGTTGTCCGCCGTCGGAACGGGAGAGACGTTACCTGATGCGATTACGCTGTGCTGGTGCCCAATGAGATGCCGTCGATCTATCCGCTGGGCGTTGTTGGATCGGGACAGATCGCCCGGATGATTCACAGTGCAGCGGTGAAGCTCGGGATCACGCCGCGACTCATGGCGGAGGATTCCGGCGACTCGGCCGCGCTGGCAGCACCAGGTGCCAGCTTCCGGCACCCCGACGCCCTCTCGACCTTTGCCGAACTGTGCGAGGTGGTCACGTTCGAGCACGAGCGAATCGACCTGGGCATGATCGAACACATGGAGGCGGCCGGACAGATCATCCGGCCGGGTGCTCGTACGCTGCGGGCGGCGCTCGACAAGATACACCAGCGTCGGGTGCTGACCGCCAAAGGGTTCACCTTCGCACCCTTTGCCGAACTGCGCGGCCCCGACGACCTTCTCGACTTCGCCGGCCTCTTCGGGTTCCCGGCGGTCATCAAGTCGGTTCGGTCGGGCGGGCAGTCCGACAGAGGTTCGTGGGTGGTAGACAACCAGAACGATGCGCTGAGGGTCATGGCCGAGCAGGCCGACCGTGAGCTGATGATCGAGCAGTTTCAACCGATCGTGAAGGAGCTCGTGGTCGTCGTCGCTCGTCGGGCCGGCGGCAACGCCCGCTGCTACCCGGTCGCCGAAACCACCTATGCCGACGGGGCGTGTCTCGAGATTCGAGCCCCCGCCGCCATCGGCACACGGGTCAAGACCGAGGCGATGGAGACGGCGCGAGCGATCGCCGGCGAACTGGATTCGGTCGGAGTGATCGCCGTCGAATTCTTCCTCACCACCGGCGGCCTTGTGGTCAACGAGATCGCGGCCCGACCTCACAACGCCGGTCACCTTACGCTCGAGAACGCTCCGACCAGCCAGTTTGAGAATCATGTGCGGGCGATCCTCGATCTGCCGCTGGGCCCAACCCATGCCCTGGCCAAGGCGGCGGTCACGGTGAACGTGATCGGCGGACTCGACGGAGTCGACCCGGCCGAGCACCTTCATGAGGCGTTGGCCGTCGAGGGCGCCAGCGTGCACCTCTACGGCAAACGACCACGGCCGGGGCGAAAACTCGGACACGTCACGGCCCTCGGTGACGACATGGAACAGGCCCGCGAGCTGGCCCGACGGGCCGAAGCAGCCTTGATGAACCGGAGACTTTGATGGCCACGCTGCGGGTCGTCGACCATCCTCTGGTAGGCCACAAGATCGCGACCCTTCGTTCGATCGACACCGACCCCGAACACTTCCGCCGAGCGTGTTCGGAGATTACGCTGCTAACCGCCTACGAAGGTCTCCGGGATCTCACCACCACCGACACCACGGTCGAGACACCGATCGCCACCGCCCGAGCGAAGGTTCTCACCGATCCGGCACCGGCGGTGATCGGGATACTGCGGGCCGGACTCGTGATGGTGGAGGCGATCCTCACACTGGTGCCTCACGCCCGCGTCGGCCATCTCGGAATGCAGCGAGACGAGCGCACTCACGAACCGAGCTGGTACTACGACAAGCTGCCCGGTCAACTCGATGAGCGGGAGGTGATCGTGGTGGATCCGATGCTGGCAACCGGCGGCTCTGCGGCAGCTGCCCTGCATCATTTGAAGGAGGCCGGAGCGCAGCGCCTTCGGCTGCTGTGCATCATCGGCTGCCCCGAAGGGGTCGAAACCGTCCACGCGGCCCACCCCGACGTTCCGATCACCCTGTCCGCGCTGGATCCCGGGCTCACCCCTGATGCATACATCACCCCTGGACTCGGGGACGCCGGCGACCGTATCTATGGCACCGACCCGTGACGAAGCGATGGAGCCATGACTTCTGACGACACCACGACCATCGATTGGGACGCACTCACCGCCGCCGCCCATGTGATGACCTCGCGGGCCTATGCCCCCTACTCGGGGTTCCATGTCGGTGCTGCCGCGCTCACCACGACCGGGCAGGTGGTGAGGGGCTGCAATGTCGAAAACGTCAGCTACGGGCTCACCCTGTGCGCCGAATGCGGGCTGGTCTCTGAGCTGGTGGCGACCGGGGCCGGCAAGATCGTCGCCCTCGCAGTCGTATCGGGCTCGGGCGACTTCTGCAGCCCCTGCGGGCGCTGTCGGCAATTGCTCGTCGAGCATTCGATTCCGAGCGCCCAGATCGACACGCCATCGGGACCCACGTTGATCACGGCCCTTCTCCCCGGGCACTTCGACCTCAATCGCCTCGAGGGAGGCTGACGGCAAACGTTCGGCTGATCGGCACCGACGTCGAGCCGGATACGGTTCCTACCGTGGGGTCGGTGGACATCGTTGAGCTGCCGCTCGATCCGGCCTCGCTCGTAGCTCACAGCTTCGAGTCGGCCGACTACACCGACCGCTTCAGGGCAACGGTTCTCCACGAACCCTTCGAG
Organism: Acidimicrobiales bacterium; assembly: GCA_013003325.1. Taxonomy (GTDB): domain Bacteria; phylum Actinomycetota; class Acidimicrobiia; order Acidimicrobiales; family SZUA-35; genus JABDIY01. The sequence goes on along the minus strand of JABDJU010000260.1, from coordinate 224 downwards.
ACCGTGGATCAGGTCGCTCGACGCTGGTTCAAAAGGCAGCCACGGATCATTCGCCTGCTCAGCACCAACGTGCTCCGGACGCCGATCGTGCCCCGCATCTTCAGCGTCGGACAATTCGTCGGCTCGTGGAAGGTCGTGGGCCGAACGGCCAGCGAGATCGTGTTCGGGGAATCCACGATCGCATTCGACTACCACTACTCGATTCGACTCGTGGACCCCGGGAC
>JABDJU010000236.1 GCA_013003325.1 Acidimicrobiales bacterium | reverse complement strand
CGGCTACCTCGTCTACAAGTCTGGTTTCCTACCCAAGTTTCTCGGCGTGCTGCTGATCCTCGATGGTTTCGCGATCCTCCTCTGGTTCTTCCAAGGGATGCTCCTTCCAGAGCAGACTGCGCTCAGCACTCCGGGCCTGGCGCTCAGCTTCATCGCCGAAGTCGCGCTCGGGCTCTGGCTCTTGGTGAAAGGCATCGACGAGTAGGACGCAGTCTCAATCTGCCTCCCCAAGCCGAAAGAGCCCTTTGCCTCTTCACACCGCCTGGGAATCGGCGCACGTTGAATAGCCAAGGAATTATGAGGTGCGAGATGCGGCTCCGTTGGATCTTTCAAGTGCTGACTGCGCTCGCTCTGGTCGCGTCGATCAGCGCTGCATGTTCGAGTGGTTCTGACCGAACCGAAACCGACAGCCGGTACGAACGAACAGCCGCCGTGGTGTCTGCGGTTCGCAACATCCTTGATAATCCCGACGCATATGGAACTGAAGAGGAGGTCGTCGAGCTCTTGGCGACCTACGCAACACCAGATGCAGTTATGCAAGACGACGCATTTGATGCCGACATGAACATGCGGGACTCGTGGTACAACACGCTCTACCAAGCCAGCATGGATGCCGAAATCGAGGTTCTCCACCAGTGGATCTCCGATGACGGCTCTCAGAGTTCTGGACTATGGGTCTGGAGAGGTAAGAATTTCAACGGCCACGACTTCGAACTGATCGGGGTCAAGGTCGACTCTCACAACGACGAGGGTCTGATCACTCACGAGCTCGTGCTCTACCCCTACCCAGATGACTACGTGAGGAACGCCGCTCTCGGCACCGGGACCGGCTAAGACTAAGGTTCACGCTCGCCCCTTGACCCTGACGCGACGTGAGGGCCTAACGTCGGTTCATGAACGAGGAACAACAGGGTCGACGGATAGGCGAGGTGGCAGCTGGTGCGGGCGTGACAACCCGGGCGCTGCATCACTACGAATCGATCGGCCTGCTGACGCCCGTCGGGCGCACCGACGCCGGATATCGGGTGTATGACGACGAGTCGGTCCGGCGGATCTATCGGATCTGTGTGCTGCGGCGACTCGGCATGTCGCTGGAACAGATCGGTCGAGCGCTCGACAGCGATGAATGGCGCCTGGCCGAGGTGCTGCAGGCGCATCTCGACGATGTCGAGCGGCAATTGTCGACGGCCGGAAGGTTGCGGTCGAGCCTGGTGCATTTGCTGGCCGAGACCTCAGCGGATCGTCACCCGAGCCGAGACCTGATCGAGGTGCTGGCCGAAACGGCGACCCTCGATCGCGCCGTGACGCGGCGAATCCAGATCCTCGTGTACGCCGACCTCGAAGCTGCGATCGCTCATCTCGTCGATGTGTTCGACCTCGGACCGGGCGAACTTATTTGGGACCCCGATGGCGTGCCGGTGCACGGCACCGTCGAGGCCGGCGACGGCGAGATCTGGCTACATCCCGAATCGGACGAGTTTCGGCTTGTGTCCCCCCGATCCGTCGGTGCAGCCACGGCCATGACCGCGGTGATCGTCGACGATGTCGACGCCCACTACGAACGAGCACGTGATCGCGGTGCCGACATTGTGTACACCCCGGTCGACCAGCCTTACGGCTACCGGGAATACAGCGCCCGTGACCTCGAGGGCGGGCTGTGGTCGTTCATGAAGGCCCTACCCGAAGAGAACACTCCGTGACGCCGGGCGTCATCCACCGCGGCGCCGCCTGGCGCTTCGGCAAATCAGCTGACCTGGGCCCGGACCTGATCAGCGTTCGATGCGATAGAACGACCGTGCGGTCTCTGCCCAAAACCGTCGCCTCTGGTCGTCGCTCCGGTCGGCGAGTAGCTCGTCGTAACCAGAGACGAGCGTCGCCCAGTCGATGGAGACCTTGTCCATCGGGAAGTTCGAGCCGAACATGCAGCGTTCGATCCCGAGGGTGTCGAGCGTCCAGGTGAGGAATGGGCCGAGCCGATCGATGAACTCGGACTTCGTCATCGGATGCTCCCGCCGTTCGGCACCGAACCCGACGATCGGCATCAACATGCCCGAGATCTTGAAGCGCCCGTGCGGTACTGCGGCGATCCGGGTGAGGGCAGCCTTCCACTCTTCCTCAATGCGCTCGCGTTCCTTCGCATCGACGCCACGACCGCCGAACTCGCCTGCCATTGCGACCGGCGTGGCGAGGTGGCAGAGCACAAAGGACGTGTCTGGGTACTCCTGTGCGAGCGTGATGAACTCGTCGAGCTGGTGGTGGTACATCCATGCGTCGAAGCTCAAGCCACGCTCGCCGAGCAGTCCGTAGCCGGCTCGCCAGGCCTCGTTGCGCATCAAGTCGGGCGAGCGAGCGAAGTCAACGATCGCGTCGTCCGGATGAGCAGAAAGCATGTCGCGGATACCCCGGAAGCGAGGGCTGGTCGCCTCGTGCGCATCGAGCACCTCCGGCAGGTCTGTGGCATCGAGGTGTGCCGCTCCCACGATGGCACGGATCGTCCCACCGGTGGGGTCGATCGACTCGAGCCAGCTCGTCTCGTCGACCAGGTCGCGATGAGACTTCGCCTTCCAACCAGCCTGCACGTGTACGACGCCCTCGTGACGCGATGCGTGCTCACCACAGTCGTGCCGGAGATTCTCGGGGAGGTAGTTGTTGAGGGCGTGATCAGCCTTGCCCACGAAGTCGATCAGCGGCTTTGGGATCGCAGCCCGCACCACCGTTTCGAGCAGCCGCGGGCTCCAGCCGAGCAGCTTCACCGCCGTAGTCACCTCGCGCGGTGTCCCCTTCGGGTCCCATTGGTGCACGTGGGCGTCGAGGATCGGAGCGTCCGCCATCGCCGCAGCCTAATCCCACCGCTCGGGGCTCAATCGTGCGGCCGGACCGGTCACCTGTGCAGCACGAGTTCCCCGCCAGGGGCGGGGTGTGTCTGCGGGGTTTGATCTAGAGCATTGAGCGGGTGCCGAGGCGTCTGTCTATTCCAGAAGAATCGTGAGGGGCCGGTTGTCGAAGATGGTTGGCCGGTTGGGTCCGGGATCGTGCCTGTGCTTGAAGCGATGGTGGAACCGGCACAAGGTTTGACTATTTCGAATAGTGGTGGACCCACCGTGTTCGTAAGGCTCAACGTGGTCGTACTCACACCTGGAAACAGGCGTACGGCAACCGGCGTGTTTGCAGTGGTTGTCGCGAAGTCGTATCAGTCGTTTCTGGACCGCGGTGAAATGCCGCCCGGCAGAACCATCGTTGACGATGTTGCCGTCGGTGTCGACGTTGTGCTCGGTGACCTTGGCGCCCTTGGCTCGCAGGTCAGAGACAATTGCCGGTGGAATCAGGGTTCCCCTGGCGGTGCGGGGCCAGTAGATCGCCGAGAATCCCCGATCTTGAGGGGCATGGAACGAGAAGAGCATCTCGTGGGCGACACCTCTGGCATGGTGGGTGAGGCCGCCTCGACTCTCGGGAACGAGGACTTCGAGTCTGGCTCGGTACTTCCCGTTGGGGTTCAGAACAAGATCGACTATCGCGCTTCCCAGCGTTTCTGACGGTTTGACTCCGTGCTCCCGCTTTGCCGCCGCATTCACTTCGATGGTTTCGATGAATGGTTCGGCGTGTTCTGGGCCGACGGAGCCGGAGTAGTGGGCGTTGCCGTACAGATCGAATCCGTACTGGAAATGCTGTTTTGCCAGATTGGCGACGTATTCGTCGAGAGCTGCGTCTTCGTCGGCGAGGCACCGCCACTCGGCGAGATGGTCGGCGAACTCTTCAGGAGTGCAGAGCTCGGCCAGTTCAACCAATTGCTGTTCGCAGGCGTTGAACTGATGCTTGTCGATCTTCTTCCAGACCGGATGGAGAACTTCGATGTGGCCGGGCCCGATTCGTCCTTTGAGCAGGGCGATGTAGAAACGTGGATACCGGTCGGGGGCGGTGCCCAACAAGTTCAGGCTCGCTCCCTGGCGGCGGGACACACCGCACTCGCTGTTGGCCAATCCAGACATCGTGTGGGCACCTTTGGTCAGCGCAGCGGCGTTGGCATCGGCATAGGCCATGAAGCGGGCCCCGACGGT